>JBJTBK010000275.1:0-11784 GCA_046091245.1 Nevskiaceae bacterium
CGGTCACCGCCCGCGGCGATGAACTTGGGGAACTCGCCCGGGACGTCGACGGCATGGCCGAGCGCATCGAACGGCTGCTGGCGTCCCGACAACAGCTGATGCGCGATATGTCGCACGAATTGCGTTCGCCTCTGGCGCGGCTGCAGGCTGCGCTCGCACTTGCCGAACGCAAGCAGCCGCTGCCCGCCATCGAATACGCCCGCATCGTCACCGAACTCGAGCGTATGAATCAGGCCATTGGCGATGTGTTGCGCTTTACGCGTCTCGAGGCAGAGCCCATTCGCGCCAAGCACTTGCTGCGCATCGACGAGTTACTGCAGACGCTCGTCGAAGACGAGCGGGTTGAGGCCGGTACTCGCGAGGTCCTTCTGGCGCTGGACGCCGCGCCTGATCTGACCGTGGTCGGTGACCCGGCGCTGCTGCGCAGTGGCTTCGAAAACATCCTGCGCAATGCCATTCGTCATGCGCCGCCGGACACTTGCATCGACATCCGCGCGACACACGAACAGGCCCTCGGCGAGTCACCGACCGACATGGTGGCGATCAGCATCGAATATCGTGGTTCTGGCGTGCCCGACGACATGCTGGAAAAGATTTTCGAGCCTTACACGCGCCTGACCTCCGCAGGCGACGACACTACCGGGACCGGACTCGGGCTGGCCATCGCACGTCGGGTGTTTACCGCCCACGATGGGCAGATTCACGCCGAACCGGCCGTGCCCTGCGGGCTGCGGGTGCGCATCCAATTACCCCGCGCGTGCTAGCATTCGCGGCGCTTCGCAGAGCACAAAGGAGAGCGTCATCGTGCCCGGCAAACTGATCCTCGTGCGTCACGGCCAGAGCATCTGGAACGTCGAAAATCTTTTCACGGGTTGGCACGATGTCGATCTGTCACCGAAGGGTCGTCTGGAAGCCGCAGCCGCAGGGCGAGAACTCTTGCGTGAGCAGCTCGCCGTCGACGTCGCCTTCACTTCGATGCTCAAGCGAGCCATCCGCACCCTTTGGATCATGCTCGATGAAATGGATCGAATGTGGGTGCCGGTCGAGCGGAGTTGGCGCCTCAACGAGCGGCATTACGGCGCGCTGCAGGGTCTCAACAAAGCCGAAACGGTGGCCAAACACGGCGAAGCACAGGTCAAAATCTGGCGTCGCAGCTACGACATCCCGCCGCCGGCCCTGGCGCTCGATGACCCGCGTCACCCGCGGCACGACCTGCGTTATGCAGGTATTGATCCCGCACTGCTACCGGCCACGGAATCTTTGAAAGACACGCTCGCACGCGTGCAGCCATTCTGGGAATCGCGCATCGCCGCTGAGCTGCGCGCCGGCCGCAACGTACTCGTCACGGCGCACGGCAACAGCCTGCGTGCCATAGTAAAAATGCTCGATATCGTGGCGGAGCACGAAATCGTCGAGCTCAATATTCCGCCCGGCGGCCCACTGCTTTACGAGCTTGACGAGCAACTGCGGCCGGTGAACCGCCGCTACCTCGGTGATGCGGCGGCGATCCAAGCGGCCGCCGACGCGGTGCGCCGGCAGCCCGAGCGGAGGTAGTCAGCTCGTCGCCTTCGGTGGACCAGGCGCCCAGCCGTCGTACCGACCGCCCCCTGCCGCCGCCAATTCGCGCAGCCGCCCCGATATCGAGCGAATGGCATCAGCGTTGAGCTGCAACGCCCGCTGGGCGTGCACGCTGTACGGCAAATCAGCACTGTCGGGTAGGTCGCGCACGTCGGCCGCATAACCTTCGGCATTCAACTGGGCCGCGAGTTGCTCGGCCTGCTCGCGCGTCGGCATGGCGACGAAGAAATCCACCTCGACAGGGCGGAACGGGTCCGCACCGCTGCGTCGCAAGCGCTCGATCAGCCGCGTGTCCCAGTCATCGACCTTGACCGCCGCGGCGCGGCGCAACTGATAAACGATACGCCATACGGCGATGCCCGCTCCCGCGATGAGAAAGACAACAAACCAATCCATGGCAGACCCCCCTCGTTTGGGCTCACTCGTCTGGAGCGATGGTCGCGCGCAGGCCATCCAGGGCGTCGGTCATCTCGATCTGACAGGACAGGCGCGAGCCACTCTTGTGATGCGACAACTCGGCGATGAGCTCACGCTCATCGGACATCGCTGCCGGAATCTTTGCCGCCCAGTCGGCATCGATGTAGACATGACAGGTTGCGCAGGAACACATGCCACCGCAAATCGCTGAGATCCCGTAGTCAAGTTCCCGCAGGGTTTCCATCAACTTCTGACCGGAGCGGGCGGGGACATCGTGCTCGTGACCGTCACGGTCGACGACTTTCAGCAAAGGCATGGGCAATTCCTGACGCGGCTGATTGGGGGCCGCTAGTGTGCCCGGGCTGTCGCAGCGTTTCCAGTCAGAGCCCATGCCAAGTCGGTCCAGAGGCCATCGAGCAGCGTCCGGGTCCGAACCAAGGTCGCAAACAGCGCTTGGTCCCGCCTCGGTACCCAGCTCACCCAGCGACGGGGTTCGACGGCGCCGCTGACTACAACCCCCGCCAGATCCTCCAGACGGTGCCCCCGATGGGCATACTCGAAATCGAGCAGCATGAGCCGCCCGTCGCTCTGGCAGAGCAGATTGTCGGTCGAGACATCGCCATGCACAAAACAATCGAGCTTCAGTGGCGCCAATTCCTGCTCACTCTCCCACTCGCGCGCACAGCGCTCGAGTGGGCGCTCCCAGCGCTGCGCGACCTCCGGCGCCACCTCTGCCAGTCGTCGCTGTAGATGACTTGACCGATCGGCCAAATGGACCACCGGCAGGGGTTCGGCAGGCAGGGTGCGCAAGACCTCGAGCAGCCCGAGCACCGGCGCGGTGCTGCGCTCGTGCCACCACCAATCCGCGCCGAGCCGCGCACCCTCGATAAAGGGCATGCTCATCCAACCGACGTCCATATCCACGCCGAGCACACGCGGCGCGAGACCTGCCGAGGCGGCCATACGGTGCGCAGTGAGCTCCACAAGCCGATCCGCACCCAAAGACCCCGCGACGACATCCGCCGCCCAGTATCGACGCACGAGGTCGCAGCCGCCCTCGCTCAGTCGCTCGATTCGATTGAGGCGCGGCGTGGCAGAGGCGCGGGTCAAACGACGCCCCTCACGCAAGTGCGCGGTGCCAGGCGCGCCAGCCCGCGATGGCGATCACAAAATACGCGACGTAGAGCAGACTCACGAATACCAGTCCCTGCGAGCCGTACAAGAACATCGACAACAGATTGACGACGAACCAATACAGCCAATTTTCGAGCACCGCCCGGGCGGTCAACCAGGTTGCTAGCAAACTAAGCCCGGTCACCAGCGTATCGAGATACGGCCATGCCGCGGCGGTGTAACGACCGAGGGTTGGCGCCACCAGCAACGTCAGCAGAACGATCAGCAGCACCGACAAGGCGTGCGCCCGAATCGACCAGCGGTGCACGGTCAGCGCACGCGCGCCCGACGACTCGCGCGACCAACGCACGAATCCGTAGATCGCCATCAGTACGTACAGCGACTGCAACATCGCCTGCAGAGGTAGCGCAGCACCCGCCGCGAGCCATGCGAGCAAAGCCGAGGACAAGGCTCCAAAGACCCAGGCGCGATGATCCCGACGTACGGCGAGGAGCGCGTAGCCCAGCCCCGCGAGCAGAGCGACGTGCTCAAGCGGTGATGCGGCGCGCAGCGAGGCGACGATGGACTGCAGTACGGTCTCGATCAATGCAGCGTCCAATTGAACGTCATACCCGACACTCGCGGGTCTACCCGTTGAACATACAGCTTGTCGGGGAAGTCCGGTGGTTCGTTGCCAAAGAAAAACCCCCGCTGGGCGTAGGTCTCATTGAGGGCGTTACGCATCCAGACATCGACGCTCCAACGCGGCGTGACATATCCGGCTTTGAGGTTGAGCAGCGTGTACGGCGCGGAGCGCTGGTCATGGCTGTCGCTGAAGAAAAACGCTGCCACGCGCTGCACATCGGCCCGAGCGAACCAACCTTGCGGCCGTCGATACTCCACCGCCATCGACACCTGATACGGCGGCGCATGGGCCTGCGCCCTGCCGTTGAGCGATCGGCTGCCCACGATATAGTCGACGAAACGCGTCTCGAGAATGCCCAGCGTGCCGCTGATGTTCCAATCACGAGCGGGTCTGAACGCGGCAGCGGCCTCAACACCCCAATTGACGCCGCGCGCCGCATTATCGGTAAGGTAGATGAACGAGAGCGGATCACCAGGGTCGAGCTGCGCGGATGTGCTCACCTGCTGCTCACTGCGCTGCATGTAGAACACGGCGGCGGAGTACTCGAGGCGACGCGCGTCGTCTTGCCCCTTCACACCGATTTCGACACTGTGCAGCAATTCCGGCGCGTAGCCGCGACGAGCTTCGGGGATTGCGGCTCCAATATTGAAGCCACCGCCTTTGTAGCCGCGGGCCAGAGTTAAATACATCCGCTGATTCGCAGGCGTACGGTACTGCAACGACACGTTACCGCCGTACATGCTCTCCCCCGGCGACAAGGCGCTGCCATCGGTATCGAGGTAGCGGGCGCTGCGCTGCTCAAGCCGCAAACCCGCGCTCAAACTCCACGCCTCCGACCATTCGCGCGTGAGCTGTCCGTAGGCTGCGATCGTTTTGGAGCGATAGTCGCTGACCAGTGCGCGATAGACCTCCCCGCCGTAGAGATCGAGTTGATCGTTGGTCTCGGCGAGGCGCAACCCATAGAGCCCTGCGAGCCAACTCCACCCCCCCTGCGCAGCCCGCGACAGCCATCGCAGGTCCTGCGACACGCTGTCTCGCTGGCGCAGAAAACGCGAGATGAAATCGTAGTCGGGATCGGCGCCCCAGTCGCCATCGAAGGAGTACGTGATGTCCGCCGCGACCAGCGCCGTCTGGCTGCGAAATTCGATCGACTCCCCGCTGCGTACCAGCGTGACGGAAGCACCGCGCGAACGCTGCGCGTCACGCCCTGGATCATCCGAACGGGTGCGACGCGAGTTGTCGATGGCGAAGGCATCGAAGCCATTGTCCATATCGACCCAGAGTGCAGACACGTCCGCTCGCCACGACTCACCCAGTCGGGTGCCGAGTCGGACCCGCAGCGTCGTCTCATCGAGCCCGTTGGTATCGTCGCGATCGAGCGTCACATTGTGACGCGAGCCATCGCTGCGATAGCGCTGCAGGACCGCACGCCAGGCGGTCTGCGAGGATTCCGCAAGGGCTCCGCCCGCCACTACACCGAGCGATCGCGTCGCCTCGCTGCCGCCCGTCGCGTGCAGGCTCAACTCCGGTGCGAGTTCCGGGCGGCGGGTCGATAGATTGATCAAACCCGCCAGCGCGTTGGCCCCAAGCGTTGTGCCTTGTGGTCCGCGCAGCACCTCGGCTTGACCCAAGTCGAGCAAGGTCGCCGGCATGCCGATGCCAGAGAAATCCATGCCGTCGATCAGGAAACCCACCGAGGGATTAGGCGCACCCTGCCACTGATCCGTCTCACCGATGCCCCTTAACTGGAAATAGCGGGGCCGGGAACTGCCCGACGCCCAATTGAGGTTGGGCACCAGCGGCAGCACATCCTGCCAATGCTGCAGACCTGCCGCACGCAATGTCGCCTCCTCGAGCACCGTCACGCTGGCGGGCAGCTCGAGCGCGGGCAGCGGACGCAAGCTGGCGGTGACGACAACCTCCTGCAGCGCGCTCGGGGTGATGTTTTCAGTGGCGCCTACGGGTTGTAGGGCGACGAATGCGATAGACAGAAAAATGAAAGATCGGTGCATTACCTGCTCCCTCCGCCGGTACTAGCCGGATCAGGTTCAACGGGTTCGTCGCCCCATGCGACGTCTCAGGCCCTCTTGGGCCACCCCTAGGTAGGTGATATTTTCCGTATAGATCATAAGTTTGCAAGCGATGCCAGTTTTCGCTGCCGAGGAGGTAGGCAGCGACCGGGCAAGTGCCTACAATCGCGCCCTCTCGCGGCCGGTGGCCGCGACCCGCAGGACGTCAAAGATATGGCTAGAACAATCCGCGTCTTCCAGGTCGATGCCTTCACTCAAAAATTGTTCACGGGCAACCCCGCCGGGGTGGTGCTGGGCGCCGAGGTCCTCAGCGATGAGGAGATGCTCGCCATCGCTCGCGAGCTCAATAACGGTGATACCGCCTTCGTGCTGCCGGCCGACGGCGCCGATCACGACTTGCGGGTGAGGTTTTTCACCCCCCGCACCGAATCGTCTTTCGTCGGTCACGCGACGGTAGCCACGCACTATGTGCTGTCGATGGCGGGCGACGCACCGCGTCGACTGCGCCAACGCCAAAAAGCGGGTCTCGTGGATGTCGAGGTCCGAGGCGACGGTGCAGAGCGGCGCATCGCCGTGCGTCAACCGGCCCCGCCAATTGGGCGCGAGTTGAACGATCGCGAACGACTCGCGGTGCTTGATGCGCTCGCGCTCTCGAGTGCAGACCTCGATCCACGTTTCGAGATGCGCATCGTGGGCGGCGCAGGCAACAGATTGCTCATCGGCGTGCGCGGACCTCAGCAACTCAAACAAATGAAACCCGACTTCGCGCGTCTGAGCACGCTGTCGGCGCAGCTCGGTGCCTCGGGACACTTCGTGTTCACGACCGAATCCAATGTCGAAGGCTGCCTCACCCTCTCGCGCATGTTTTGCCCTGCGATCGGTATCCCGGAGGATCCGGTCAGCGGCAACGCTCACGGATTGCTCGGCGCCTATCTATTGCAGCACGGCGTATTAGCCCGGAACGGTGATCAAGCCCATTTCTCAGGCGCTCAAGGGCAGTTTCAGAATCGGCCGGGCCGTGTCGATGTGGAGCTGGAGTTCGCCGATGGCGCGCTCGCCGGCGTATGGATCATCGGCAGCTCAGCGCTGGTGTTCGAAACCAAGATCACTCTGTAGCAGTCATTCAAACGCTCCGCCGCCAGCGGACGAGCAGATCGGTCACGTGCGCGAGCAGCGCGCACAAAAGCCATGCGGCAACTACGGTCCACGACTGATCGAGCAGTGCGGCGCGCACGGCCAGCATCAACGCGGCACCGGAGACGAGATTACCCAGCACCTCGCGGAGCCTGAGCGGACTACGACCGCGCTGCTCCAGCCAATAGAGGCCCAAGCCTTCGAGCGCGATCAGCACGACGATAGCCAGCAGCAGACTGCCGTTGTCGAATGCGGCAGCCAACGCTTCGTTCACGGAGAGCGCTGCCGCGATGCTCAGGTCGGCGCCAGACCGAGCAGATGCGCCAAATCCTTGAAGAAGATACGCACGTGCGCCATCGGCTGGCGACGAACGAGACGCTTGTGCATGTACGCTTCCCAAGTCAAACGCTGCACGTCGGGGTCACGGCACATCTTGACGAAGCGCTCGCGCCGTTTGTCGTTGGTGTACCAAAATCGCTGCATCAAGCCGAGCACCCAAAACACGCGGCCATGCGCCGACATGAACTCACGACGCGCCGCTCGCAAGGCATGCGCGTTGCCCGTACGAAGACAGCGATCGAGCGCCCGTGCCGACATCCGACCGCAGGCCATCGCGTAATAGATACCCACGCCAGAGGCCGGGGCCACCACACCGGCCGCATCGCCGCACACGAGCACGTCGCGACCGTTATCCCAACGTCGCACAGGCTTTAGCGGACTCGGCGCGCCCTCGCGGCGGATAACCTCGGCAGCACCGAGCCCTGCGCTACGCCGCAAGGCGCCCACCGCGTTGCGGATGGAAAAACCCTTGTGAGCGGTGCCGGCTCCCGCACTGATGGTTTCGCCGTGCGGAAAGATCCAGGCGTAGAAATCAGGGGACAGTTCACCTTGGTAGTAGACGTCACAACGACTACCGTCGTAATTCCCGGGCGCCGTCGTCGGCGTACGTAAAATCTCGTGATAGGCGTAGACGAACGGCACTTCACGACCGCCTTCAATCGCTTGCCGCGCGACCTCCGACCGCGCGCCATCGGCGCCAAGCACCATGCGCGTTCTCACCGTGACCTTTTCACGCGTCTCTTTGTGCTCAAACTCGACGATCGCTTCGCCTTCGGCATCGCGATTGATGCGCAAGAACGTGCCGCGGGCACGCACTGCACCGCTGCGCTCGGCACGCGCGCGCAGCCATTCGTCGAACACTTCGCGATCGACCATGCCGACGTAGCCCCCATCGATTGGCATATCGACTTCTTTGGCGGACGGCGCCACCATCCGCGCCGAGCGAATGCGCGCCACCAACAACTCGTCGGGAATCGCAAATTCTTCGACGAGGCGCGGTGGGACCGCGCCGCCGCAGGGTTTGATGCGCCCGTCTCGATCGAGCAGCAATACGCGCCAGCCCTCTCGGGCTAAATCATCGGCTGCGGTGGATCCGGAAGGTCCGCCGCCCACCACAACCACATCGAACTCGTCACGCTGCTGCTGGATGTCGTTCATGTCAGCCTCGCCCGCTACCGCCCGATACACATGCTTGCGCCAAATACGCCGGAGCCGCTGTCGACTCGCTGTCATCCACCTGCGCCATGGTGTCTTCACGGCTGAGTCGCACCGCAAAGAGTGTGGCGACGACGAACAACACGGCTTCGAGCACGAACACGAGGCCGTACGCGAGCGTGACCGATCCCGTCAGCCAACGCGACAGATCTACCGTGGCGGTCGCGGCAATGCCCCCGAGCCCGAAGGCCATCGCCTGCGCTGCGCCCCACAAACCCATACGGGTGCCCTCGCGGGACTGTCGGCCACGACCGACGAGCCCCATCATCGAGCCGATCGCGGCCACCGCGAACGCACCGTTTGCAAGACCCAGCGCAAACACCGTCGGACGCAGCGGCCACGACGGTCCGACAAGTCCCGCAACGGCCAGCGTGAGCAACATCAAAGCTGACGCCACGCAACCGCCGATGGTCCAGGCCCGCAGCGCGCCGGCGCGCGTATTGGCACCGGCGGTGCAAATGACCGCCACGATCAGCATGCCGATCAAGGTGCCGCTGCTCATCATGCCGGACAGTCGCGTCGATTCGCCGGGAGTCAGACCAAAGACGGCGCCGGCAAAGGGCTCAAGCACCAGATCCTGCGCGCTGTAGGCAAGCATCGACACGAACACGAAGCCAGCGAGGCGGCGCGAGTGCGGCTCGGTCCACACCTCGCGCAGCGCGGGAATGAACCCCTGAGACGTCGCGTCATCCGCTCCATCTGCAACGCGCTCAACTGCGGCATCCGTCGCACTCGCGGTACGATGTGCGGTGGCGCTACGACTCTCGATGCGCCAAACCGCAAGACAGGTGACGAGAAACGCGGTCGCTGCAACCACTGCTGTGACTTCGACGAGCCGCAGCATCGAAAAGGGTTCGAGCATTTTGCCGGCCAGCACGCTCGTGACGATGAACCCCACGATCATCATCACCCAGGTGACGGTCGCCGCGGCGGCCAGACGCGGTTTGGCGACATTGGTCGACATCAACACCAGCATTGCGGTGCCGCAGGCACCGACGCCAAGCCCGACCAGCAGGAACGAGAAGGTCGCCAGCGCCAAACCGAGCGACAGTTGAGACACCATAAGCGCGGTCGCCGCGCTCGCACCAACAGCACCGAGTCCGAGCACGGCCATGCCGCCAATGATCCACGGCGTGCGCCGACCGCCCACATCCGAGCCGTAGCCGAACCGCGGCCGCAGCACTTGCACGAAGTAATGCAGTGCGACCAGCACGCCAGGCACGAGCGCCGGCAAAGCCAGCTCGACGACCAGCACTCGATTGAGGGTCGAGGTGGTGATGACGACGATCGCACCGATCGCCGCTTGCACGAGGCCCAAGCGGAAAATGCCGAGCCAGCCGATGTCCCGGGTTTCCCCGACCGATGTCGCAACGCCCGATGTACCCATCACTCCCCCATCAACTCAGTGCAAGTGCCGCACCGCGAGGGCGCTGACCAGCATGCCGAGCACGTAGAGCGGCACACCGGCCGCGTTGTACCAAACGTCGAGCTGCTCAGGTCTGCGCAGCAAACGCGCCATCATCAGCAACTGCCCGATGAGCAGTGAAATGATGAGACCCGCGTGAGCGGGACGACCCCAAAGAAATAGCAAGGCAATCACGGCGACTTGCGCGACGACCATCACGGCACAGGCCACGCGAGCAGCAAGGTCTACGCCAAGCCGCACCGGCAGCGAGCCGACGCCCATGCGCCGATCACCCTGCACGGACTTGAAATCATTGAGCGTCATGATGCCGTGCGCGCCAACACTGTAGAGACCGGCCAGCGCCACGATATGCCAGGAGGGAAATGCGCCCGAAATCACCACCGCCGCCGTCACCCATGGCACGCCCTCGTAACACAGCGCCACGGCGGAATTGCCCCACCAGCCATTGCGCTTCAAGCGCAACGGCGGAGCGCTGTAGGCCCACGCGAGGGCCATGCCGAGCGTCGCTGCCCCGAGCACCCAAGGGCCGAGTGTCGCAGCCACCAGCAAGGAGACGATGGTCCAGCCCACAGCGATGAAGAGACCCCAGTGCCCGGGCATGCGACCTGACGGGATGGGCCGTCTCGGCTCGTTGATGGCGTCAACGTGGCGATCGAACCAGTCGTTGACCGCCTGGCTCGTGCCGCAAATCAACGGTCCTGCGAGCAATACGCCGGTGAACACCACGGGCCAATGCCCGGAAGGCACGCTGCCCGCCGAAACCACGCCACAGAGAAATGCCCACATGGGCGGGAACCAGGTCACCGGCTTGAGCAATTCCAGCATGGTGGACCATGCGGGTCGTCGCTCGGACAAGAGATTGTTTGCCGGCCGGGACATGACTGCAAAATAGCCATGACACCGGGTACTGTCAATTAAAGTTTACGCCTCTTCCGAAGAGTCCTGCAGGTCACCAAGACCGTAGCGACGCAACTTCACGTAGAGGCTCTGTCGAGAAAGCCCCAGCATCTCGGCGGCCGAGGCCCGATTGTCCCCCGTCAGCTCGAGCGCCGCCTCGATGCACAGGCGTTCGATGACATCCGTTGTCTCACGCACCAGCTCCTTCAGGGATACGCGACCGACGAGTTCGGTCAGCTGCTCCACGGAGCGCGGCAATTCGCGCGTGGGCCGCCCCTCGGTCACGCGGCGACGCTCGACGTTGCGGATGGCAAACCCCAGCCAGCTTTGTCCTTCCAACTCGACCGCGACGGCCGAAATCTCCACGTCCGTGCTCGAACCGTACTCACCACGCAGGGTGGTGGCGAAGAAGCGCACACTGCCGTGCTGACGAAGATTGGCGACCAGCACCCCAAGATCGACGCCGGGACGACCCAACCACCGCTCTAGCGACTCATTGCGAACCTGCTCGTCGGTCGCCACCTGCACAAGATCCAGAAACGCACGATTGGCCGATACCACCCGCCCCTCGGCGGTTGTGACCACCAGGGCATCCGGCAAACGCTGCGTCACCCCAATCCAAGGACCGACCACCGCGCCCGATGCGGCCACGGGGGCCGACGCGCCCGGCGCAACAAGCTTCAACACCGCATGCGAGACGTTGTCCTGTCGAAACAGCGTGCCCTGAAGCCGGCATTCGCGACCACCGGCACCGCGCAGGCGCAGCTCCTCGGCGCGACCCGCAGTACGCAGCCCCACCAACCATTCGCCGAGCGCCTCGGAACTGCGCGCATCGAACGCCTCGGTGACGGCACGACCGACCAAGCGCCGCCCAGCATCGCCCAGCACGGCGGAAGCGGACGGGTTGAGCTCGACGATGCGCCGCGTCTGCAAATCGACCACCACGATCGCGTCAGATACCGTCTGCAACAGCAACCGGTAGCGGGTCT
>JBJTBK010000276.1:0-4046 GCA_046091245.1 Nevskiaceae bacterium
GCCTCGCAAACCGAGACCCCAACTGCGCGTCGGATCGGGTGCCTCGCGATTGGCGTAATCAATGGGTCAAGAACCCGCGCGTCCAGCGCTGGGCGGCTGCATTGCCGTTCACGCGTTCGATCGCGCGCTTCGAAGCGCGAGCAATGTTCGATGTCGTCGCTGGCTTCGTGTACTCGCAGATCGTTCTGGCCTGCCTGCGGCTCGGCGTGTTGGAGCGCTTGCGTGCAGGCGCGATGACCGAGGCCGCGTTGCAGGCGGAGATCGCGTTGCCCCCGGCGGCATTGCGCAGCTTGCTGCGAGCGGCGGCGGCACTCGAGGTGCTCGAATTACGCGAGCCAGGTGTTGCGGTCAATCGCGAGGCACCCGATCCGACGCGCAGTTGGGGTCTCGGTTTGCGAGGCGCTGCGTTGCTCGGCAACCCGGGTGTGCTGGCGATGATCGAGCACCACGCGGTGCTGTACGCAGATCTTGTTGATCCGCTCGCCATGTTTGCGGCGCCACGCGGTTCAACCAGCTTGGCGCGCTACTGGCCCTATGCGGCCGCGGATTCGCCAGAGGCTGTGGCGCGTGAGTCGACCCACGCCTACACCCGCTTGATGTCCGCGTCGCAACAACTGGTGGCGGCCGAAATTCTCGATGCCTACGACGTGCGCGAGCACCGCTGTGTGCTCGACGTCGGCGGCGGCGACGGCACGTTCCTGCGCGCCGTCGCGACGCGCGCGCCGGCGGCTCAGTTGATGCTCTTCGATCTCCCGGGCGTCGCCGGCGAGGCTGAGGCGGCCTTTGCCGCGGCCGGGCTCGCCGCTCGATGCACGGTGGTGCCGGGCGATTTCAGTCGTGATTCGCTGCCCCGTGGTGCGGACCTCATCACCTTCGTACGGGTGTTGCACGACCACGACGATCCGCGCGTCGAGCGGATGCTCAGAGCGGCGTATGAGGCCTTGCCGCCGGGTGGGCGGTTGGTGGTCGCCGAGCCCATGGCGGGCACGACGGGCGCGGCGCGGATGGGCGATGCGTATTTCGGCGTCTACCTCTGGGCGATGGGTTCGGGGCGGCCAAGAACCGCAGCCGAACTGACGGAGATGCTGCAGGCAGCGGGGTTCAGCCACGTTCGTCGCCGGCCTACGCGCATCCCGTTGCAGACGAGTGTGCTCGTCGCCGAAAAGGGTGTCTAAATCAGTTGACACATAAAAGCGTAAGCGTAGACTGACAGTTGGAATACTAGGGAAGGACTCATCCATGTCTCGTGGGTGGCATGCACACGCAGTGGTGATCGAAGGACCGGAACGCCTTTCGGTGGACCGGCTCGCCCTGCAATCGCCTGCCGAAGACGACGTGGTGGTCGATATCGAGTGGAGTGGCATCAGCAGCGGCACCGAGCGGTTGCTGTGGTCCGGTCGCATGCCGACCTTTCCAGGCATGGGCTATCCGCTGGTGCCGGGTTACGAGTCGATCGGTCGGATCAGCGCGGTAGGACGCGCGGGCGACCCACGACGCGTCGGCGAGCGAGTGTTCGTGCCCGGCGCGCGTTGCTTCGGTGACGTGCGCGGCCTGTTTGGCGGCGCGGCCTCTCGTCTTGTGGTGCCCGGTTCCCGCGTGACCGGCGTTGATGAGGAACTCGGCGAAAACGCGATCCTGCTCGCCTTGGCTGCAACGGCCTATCACGCACTCGCTGCACCCAACGCTCGAGCGCCCGAACTGATCGTGGGGCACGGAGTGCTGGGTCGCTTGCTCGCCCGCCTGTGTTTCGCGGTGTTTGGTAGTCGTCCCACCGTATGGGAGCGAAACTCGGCGCGAATGCAGGGGGGTCAGCCGTACCCGGTCTGCGCGCCCGAAAGCGATCCTCGTCGGAATTACGGAAGCATCTACGACGTGAGCGGCGATGCGGCGATTCTCGATCAACTGGTCGGGCGTATCGCGCACGGCGGGGAAGTCGTGCTCGCGGGCTTCTACGTCCAACCGCTGTCATTCAACTTCACTCAGGCGTTCATGCGCGAAGCGCGCATCCGCGTCGCCGCCGAGTGGAAAGACACCGACATGGCTGCAGTGATCGAGCTGTGCGCCACGGGTCGCCTGTCGCTCGACGATCTCATTACGCATCGCCAAGCCCCTGACCAGGCGGCTACCGCCTACCAGCAGGCGTTTGGTGACCCAGAGTGCCTGAAGATGGTCATTGATTGGAGATCCGCCGCATGACACCTCCCGCCGAAACGGTCTCCATTCCAATCGAGAAACTCAAGCGCAGTTTGCGCGCCGAGGCGGCCGTTGAACCGACGCCCGTTGCTCCCGCTGCGGTGACCCGCGAGACGCAGATCATTGCGATCTACGGCAAGGGTGGAATCGGCAAGAGTTTCACGCTGGCGAATCTCAGCTACATGATGGCCCAGCAGGGCAAGAAGATTCTTCTCATAGGCTGCGACCCCAAGAGTGACACCACCTCCTTGCTCTTTGGTGGTCGCGCCTGTCCCACCATCATCGAAACCAGTTCACGCAAGAAACTGGCAGGTGAGCAAGTCGAGATCGGCGACGTGTGCTTCAAGCGCGACGGCGTGTTCGCCATGGAACTCGGCGGGCCTGAGGTCGGGCGTGGCTGCGGTGGTCGCGGCATCATCCACGGCTTCGAAACGCTCGAGAGGTTGGGCTTTCACGACTGGGGCTTCGACTACGTACTGCTCGATTTCTTGGGTGACGTGGTGTGCGGCGGCTTCGGTCTGCCGATCGCGCGCGACATGTGCCAGAAGGTGATCGTCGTCGGCAGTAACGATCTTCAGACACTGTACGACGCCAACAACGACTGCTCGGCGGTGGAGTACTTCCGCACGCTCGGCGGCAACGTCGGTGTGGCGGGACTCGTCATCAACAAGGACGACGGTACGGGCGAAGCGCAGGCATTCGCAGAGGCCGCAGGTATTCCTGTGCTGGCGGCAATTCCGGCGAACGAAGAAATCCGTCGCAAGAGCGCCAACTACGAAATCATCGGACGACCCGAAAGCACTTGGGGCTCGCTGTTTGCCCAACTGGCCGAAAACGTTGCTTCCGCGCCCCCTGTACGCCCGAGGCCGCTGTCGCAAGACGGGTTGCTGGGTCTATTCAAGGGTGAGGCAGTCGGACGTGGCGTGACGCTGCAGCCGGCGACTTTCGAGGACATGTGCGGTGCATCGCAGGTCCACAAACCATCACTCGAAGTCGTTTACGACACGGTCTGAACCATGAACGATCTCGCCCACGAACCCGGCACTGCGGAGGTCATCTACGATGGCCCGCCGTCGTCCGTGGTGGGCGAGGGTAGTGGGTGTCACGGCGGCAAGGAGCAGATGCGCGCTGCCGCGGCTGTGGCCGGCAAGAGCGCGACGCTCGAGCAGTACGCGCGAGACTATCCGGCCGGCCCCCATGATCAGCCGCAAAGCATGTGCCCGGCGTTTGGTTCGCTGCGCGTAGGTCTGCGCATGCGTCGCACGGCAACCATCCTGTCGGGCTCGGCGTGCTGCGTGTACGGGCTGACCTTTACCTCGCACTTCTATGGTGCGCGGCGTACGGTGGGCTACGTGCCCTTCAACTCCGAGACCTTGGTCACCGGCAAGTTGTTCGAAGATATCCGTGACGCCGTGCACTCGATCGCGGATCCCGCCAATTACGACGCGATCGTCGTCACCAATCTCTGCGTGCCGACTGCCTCGGGCGTGCCGCTGCAGTTGCTGCCCAAAGAAATCAACGGCGTTCGCATCATCGGCATCGATGTGCCGGGATTCGGTATTCCGACCCATGCCGAGGCCAAGGACGTGCTCGCCGGGGCGATGCTGAAATACGCGCGCAACGAGGCCGAGGCGGGTCCCGTGCAGGCGCCGCGCGTCGCGCGTTCGGGTAAGCCCACGATCACTTTGGTGGGCGAGGTTTTCCCCGCGGACCCCGTGGGCATCGGCATGATGCTCGAGCCCATGGGGCTTTCCGCCGGGCAATTGGTGCCGACGCGCGAGTGGCGAGAGCTCTATGCCGCGCTCGATTGCGCGGCGGTGGCAGCGATCCATCCGTTTTACACCAGCGTGTAC
>JBJTBK010000277.1:0-6568 GCA_046091245.1 Nevskiaceae bacterium
GTGGATGCAATCCACCAAGGTGTAGGCAGCCCGTTGCGCCTCGCTCACGCTCTCTCCAAGGCCCACCGCGCACAGCACCCGACCGCCGTTCGTCACCACGGCATCGCCACGCAGGGCCGTGCCGGCGTGGAATACCTTGCCGGGCAGTCGGGCGGCGGCCTCGAGGCCTTCGATCACATCACCTTTGCGAATGGTGTCAGGGTAGGCGTCGGCAGCGAGTACAACACCGAGTGCTGCTCGCGGGTCCCAGTCCATGCTGACCTGATCGAGCGTGCCGTCGAGGGCCGCATCGCAGAGCAGCGTGAGATCGGAGCGCAGTCGCGCCATGATCGGTTGGGTTTCCGGATCGCCAAAACGACAGTTGAATTCCAACACGTTGGGCGTGCCATCCGGCGCGATCATGATGCCGGCGTAAAGAAAGCCGGTGTAGGGCATGCCATCGGCGGCAAGCCCACGGATCGTAGGCCAGATCACCTCTTGCATGATGCGCTCATGCATCGCTGGGGTGACGACGGGTGCGGGTGAATAGGCGCCCATGCCGCCGGTGTTGGGGCCGGTATCACCATCGCCGATGCGTTTGTGATCCTGCGAGGTGGCAAAGGGCAGCACGTGCTCGCCATCCGCCATGACGATGAAACTCGCTTCCTCGCCGGGCAGAAACTCCTCGATCACCACTTCAACGCCGGCCTCGCCAAACTGCCCATCGAACATCGCGCGTGCGGCGCTGATGGCTTCGTCGGCCGACTCGACGATCAATACGCCTTTGCCGGCGGCGAGGCCGCTTGCCTTGACCACGATCGGCGTGCGTTGCCGTCGGACCCAGTCGGCATCGAAGTTGTCGCGTGTGAACGTGGCGTAGGCGGCGGTTGGGATGCCGTGCCGGCGAAGGAATTCTTTGGTGAACGCCTTCGAGCCCTCGAGCTGCGCGGGCGCCTGATGCGGTCCGACGCAGCGCAGCCCGGCAGCCTCGAAGGCATCGACGACACCGAGCACGAGGGGCGCTTCGGGTCCGATGATCGTGAGCCCGACGTTCTCGCGACGCGCGAGCTCGACGAGACCTGCAACATCTTCGGCGGCTACTGCGACATTACGCAGCTTGGGCTCCCGTGCCGTACCGGCATTGCCGGGCGCGACCAACACTTCACTGACCCGCGGCGATTGAGCGCACTTCCACGCGAGCGCATGCTCGCGACCGCCGCCACCGACGATGAGAACTTTGAAGGGTGTGCTCACGTTGCCTGTGCCTGGGTGATCAGTGCCTGAAGTGCCGCATGCCGGTAAAGACCATGGTCATGCCGTGTTCATCAGCGGCGGCGATGACTTCCGCATCGCGAAGGCTGCCACCCGGTTGGATCACGGCGCCAATGCCGTACTCGGCCGCGACATCGAGCCCGTCGCGAAATGGCAGGAAGGCATCTGAGGCCATGACAGCGCCGCGCACCTCGAGTGACTCGTCAGCCGCTTTCATCGCGGCGACGCGGCTTGAGTAGACGCGGCTCATCTGCCCTGCGCCAATGCCGAGAGTGCTCCGATCGCGCGCATAGACGATGGCATTGGATTTGACGAACTTGCACACCTGCCACGCGAACAGCAGATCGTCGAGTTCGGCCTCCGTCGGTTGACGGCGGCTGACCACGCGCAAGTCATTGCGTCGGACCATACCGAGGTCGCGCGTCTGCGCCAGCAAGCCTCCCGACACGGAACGGTATTCGAGTTCAGCGCCATGATCGATGGGCAGATCACCGAGTTCGAGCACGCGGACGTTCGGTTTGGTGGCGAGCACCGAGCGCGCCTCGGGGAGGATGGCGGGTGCTGCGAGCACCTCGACGAACTGGCGCTCGAGGATCGTGCGCACCGTAGCCGCATCGAGCGGCCGGTTGAATGCAAGGATGCCGCCGAATGCAGAGGTCGGATCGGTGCGATAGGCACTCTCGTACGCCGCTAGCGCATCGGCGCCAAGGGCAACGCCGCAGGGATTGGCATGCTTGACGATCACGCAGGCTGGCCCCACGAACTGACGTACGCACTCGATAGCGGTATCCGCATCGGCGATCTTGTTGAAAGAGAGCTCTTTGCCCTGCATCAGACGCGCGGTCGACACCGAGGGGCCGCGCGGTGTGACATCGCGATAGAACGCCGCCTGCTGGTGCGGGTTCTCGCCGTAGCGCAGATCCTGCACCTTTTCGTAGACGAGCGGCAGCGACTGCGGAAAGCTCGAGCCCGGCGCGGGGTTTCGCCCTTGCAGATAGTTCGCCACCATCGTGTCGTAGCGCGCGGTGTGTGTGAAGGCCTTGGCGGCAAGCCAGGCGCGCAGCTGCGGCGTGGTAGACCCCTCGTGCTGCTCGAGTTCCCTGAGCACTACGCCATAGTCTGCGGGGTCGACGAGCACGGTTACGGCATCGTGATTCTTTGATGCAGCGCGCACCATCGCCGGGCCACCGATATCGATATTTTCGATCGCTTCGGAGTACGTGCAGGCGGGGCGCGCCACCGTCTCGGCGAAGGGATATAGATTGACGACCAGCAGGTCGATGCGCTCGATGCCATGCAGGCTCATGACGCTTTCGTCGACGCCACGACGCCCGAGCAGGCCGCCGTGGATGCGCGGGTGGAGCGTTTTGACTCGTCCATCCATGATCTCGGGAAAGCCGGTGTGCTTGGAGACCTCGGTGACGGTGATGCCTTGCTCGGTCAGCAGCCGGGCGGTGCCGCCCGTGGAGAGGATGTGAACACCGCGCTGCACCAAGGCACGGGCGAGTTCCACTACGCCGGTTTTGTCGGAAACGGAAATGAGTGCACGACGCAACGTGACCGGCATGACTAGCCCTCCGTGAGGCCGAATTCGCGCAATTTACGCCGCAGCGTAGCGCGGTTGATGCCGAGAATGTCGGCCGCGCGGGTCTGGTTGCCTCCCGCATGCTTCAGTACGACGCGAAACAACGGTTCTTCTACCTCGCGCATGACCAGATCGTACAGCCCGCCGGTGTCGTGACCGTTCAGGTGCGTGAGGTACTGCTCGAACGCTCGTTCGGCATGGTTGCGCAACGGCAACTCAGCATTGCTCGATTGGTCTGCCGCCATCGCCCGCTCCCACCCATGCGTCAAAGTATTCGCTGGTACACGCGAACTGCAGGGATGTCGACTCCGCGGCCATCAGACGCGGACGCGCTTGTGGCGCCGCTTCAAGCAGCCTCGAATACCAGCCGAGATGTTTGCGTGCGATCCGCAGTCCGGACTTTTCACCGTGGAAGGCGTAGCTGGCCTGCAAATGCCCAAGAACTCTATCACGCAGCTCCGCCCGCGGCAGCGGCGGCGGCACCCGGCCTGTCGTCAACAGACCATTGATGTCGCGAAAAATCCAGGGTGTTCCATGGGAGGCACGGCCCACCATGACCCCGGCGGTGCCGGTGAAGGCCATTACCTCCCGGGCCTTATCGGCATGGGTGATGTCGCCGTTTGCAATGACGGGGATGGTGACTGCGGCGCGAATGTCGCGGATGGTCTCGTACTCGGCCTCACCCTCATAAAAATCGGCCCGCGTCCGGCCGTGGATGGCGAGTGCTGCGATGCCGCTCGCCTCGGCGATGCGGGCAACGCGGACACCGTTACGGTGTTCACGGTTCCATCCTGTGCGGGTCTTGAGTGTGACGGGGACCCCGGCGGGTTCCGCGGCTTTGACCACCGCTTCGAGAATGCGACCGACCAACGCCTCGTCCTGCAGCAGTGCCGAGCCGCACAGCCGATTACAAACTTTCTTGGCCGGGCAGCCCATGTTGATGTCAATGATCTGCGCGCCAAGCTCAACGTTGCGGCGCGCCGCCTCCGCGAGCGCCTCGGGCTCTGCACCCGCCAACTGCACCACACGCGGTTCGCTTTCGCCCTCGTGATTCATGCGCTGACGCGACTTGCGCGAGTGCCACAGCCGCGTGTCCGAGGTGATCATTTCGGAGGCGGCGAGCGCCGCACCGAGTCGTCTCGCGAGCATGCGGAACGGCCGATCCGTGACACCGGCCATCGGCGCGAGCACCGCAGGCGCCGGGATCTCCCAGCGACCGATGCGAAACGCCGCACTCATGCGCTTTCGCCCTGCGGCTTGCGTGTGCCTGCGAGACAGACCCAACCGTCCAGAGATCGCCACCGATGCAGCGTGAGCCACGGACGATAGGCGGTGATGACCTCCGCCGCCTGCTCCTCGAGCAGGCCTGCGAGCACGAGTTCGCCGCCCGGTGCCAAGAGCGAGGCAAGACGCGGCGCAAGCTCGCACAGCGGGCCGGAGAGAATATTGGCGAGCAGCAGTTCAGCGGCCAGCGGCGGCTCGGGAGCATCGCTGGCGATTGTCAAAGATTGGGCGACGTCATTCGCCAGCGCATTGTCCCGCGTGGCGGTGAGGGCTTGCGGATCGATGTCATAGGCGATGGCGCGTTGAGCGCCGAGGCGCAGCGCCGCGATGGCGAGCACGCCCGAGCCACAGCCATAGTCGATCACGAGCGACGTGTCGCGCACGGCTCGTGCATCGCTCGCAGACCGGGCATCGAGATATTCGAGGCATAAGCGCGTGGTCGGATGCGTGCCGGTACCGAAGGCCAAGCCGGGGTCCAGCCGCACGATCACGGCATTCGGCTCTTCTACTTGGGCATGCGAGGGGCAGATCCTCAGGCGCTCGCCAAAGCGCATGGGCTGGAAATCACGCAGCCACTCCCGCTCCCACACTCGATCGGCGATCTCGCTGAGCGCCAGTCGCGAGGGTGCACAGCCGATGTCTGCGGCGAGCTGCGCTACGGCTGCCGCGCTCAGCGGTTCGGTGTAAAGCGCCTGCAATCGGGTAGAGGGCCACAAACGCACTTCGCCCGGTGCGGGCTCGAGAATGGCATCGTCGCGGCAATCGGTGAGCACAACCGACACAGCCCCAGCCGCGAAGCAGACCTGCTCCACGTGCTCGGCATCGAGCCCCTCGAGCTCGACAGTGATGGCCTGCTGCGGCACGGCGTCCGGAGGGCGCGCGGGCTACTTGAGCCCGAGTCGACGCTCGAGGTAGTGGATGTCGAGCCCACCCTGCTGGAACGCGGCGTGCGCGAGGATCTCCTGGTGCAGGGCGGCGTTGGTCTTGATGCCTTCGACGACCATTTCAGCGAGCGCGTTGCGCATGCGCGCAATCGCGGTGTCGCGGGTGTCGCCGTAGGAGATGAGCTTGGCGACGAGTGAGTCGTAATGCGGCGGTACGTTGTAGCCGGAGTACATGTGGCTATCGACGCGGATGCCGGGGCCGCCCGGGGCGTGCCACAGTCGCACGGGGCCAGGCGAGGGCATGAACGTCTTGGCATCTTCGGCGTTGATGCGGCACTCGAGTGCGTGACCGCGCAGGACCACGTCCGCCTGCCGCCACGGCAAGGGCTCGCCGGCGGCGATCATCAACTGCGTTTTGACCAGATCGATCCCGGTGATGAGTTCAGTGACCGGATGCTCCACCTGGATGCGGGTGTTCATTTCAATGAAATAGAACTCACCGTCCTGATAGAGAAACTCCAGCGTCCCGGCGCTGCGATAGCCGACCGCGCGGCAGGCCTCGACCACGCGCTCGCCCATCTTCTGGCGCTGCTCGGGCGTGATGCCGGGCGCCGGCGCCTCTTCGATGACCTTCTGGTGTCGGCGCTGCATCGAGCAGTCACGTTCACCCAGATGAATGACGTTGCCGTGGTGATCGGCGAGGATCTGGAACTCGATGTGCCGCGGCTTCTCGAGAAACTTCTCCATGTAGACCTGACCGTTGCCGAACGCGGCTTGCGCTTCCGAACGGGTCACGTTGATCGAGTGGAGCACTGCGGCGGGGTTGTGCACCACGCGCATGCCGCGGCCGCCGCCGCCGCCCGAGGCCTTGATGATCACCGGATAACCGATGTCGCGCGCGATACGCAGGTTCTCGTCGTTGTCGTTGCCGAGCGGTTCGCCCGAGCCTGGCACGCAGGGCACGCCGTGCGATTTCATGACTTTGATGGCCGACACCTTGTCGCCCATCATGCGAATGGTGTCGGCCTTGGGGCCGATGAACACGAAGCCGCTTTTCTCCACTCGTTCAGCGAAGTCGGCGTTCTCCGACAGGAACCCGTACCCCGGATGAATCGCTGCCGCGTCCGTCAGTTCGGCGGCGGCGATGATCGAGGGCATGTTGAGATAACTTTTCGCCGACGGCGGCGGGCCGATGCACACCGACTCATCAGCGAGCAGCACGTGCTTGAGGTTGGCATCGGCCGTGGAGTGCACGGCCACCGTTTTGATGCCGAGCTCGCGGCAGGCACGCAGCACCCGCAATGCGATTTCGCCGCGGTTGGCGATGATGACCTTGTCGATCATTGCCGAGCGGTCACTGGATCGCGAACAGGGGCTGACCGAACTCAACCGGGTCGCCGTTCTGTACGAGCACCGAGGTGATCTTGCCGGCGCGGTCGGATTCGATCTGATTCATCATCTTCATCGCTTCGATGATGCACAGCACTTGGCCGACTTTGACCTCATCACCGATCTGCACGAACGCCTTGGCACCCGGCGCAGGCGCCGAGTAGTAGGTGCCGAC
>JBJTBK010000278.1:0-5881 GCA_046091245.1 Nevskiaceae bacterium
GCAGAGGACGGTACATCCATCGTCGCCTTCTCGGTCTCGAGGGTCGCGATCGGTGTATCCACCTCCACCTGATCGCCCGGCTTGACGAGCAGGTCGATGACAATCACATCTTTGAAGTTGCCGAGATCAGGGACCTTGATGTCGATGCTTGCCATGAGTCGTTCCGTCAGGCCGCGAGCGGGTTGGGTTTAGAAACGTCGATGCCCAGCACGCCGATGGCACGCTGCACCTCCGCGGGGGGGATGTGTCCCTCGTCCGCCAGGGCACGAAGCGTTGCGAGCACGATGAAGCGACGATCCACCTCGAAGTGATGACGTAGCGCCTCGCGGGCATCGGAACGACCGTAACCGTCGGTGCCGAGAACCACAAATCGCCCCGGCACCCACTGACGAATCTGCTCGGGCACGTTGCGCACGTAATCACTCGCCGCCACGAAGGGTCCCACGCGTGAAGCGAGCAATTCCGCCACATAGGGGGTACGAGACGGCTCGGACGGATTCAGCAAATTCCAACGCTCGACCTCGAGCGCCTCACGACGCAACTCACTGTAGCTCGTCGCCGACAGCACTTCACAGTGCACTCCGTAATCACGTGCCAGCATCTGCGCGGCCGCGTCGACTTCGCGCAGGATGGTGCCAGAGCCAAGCAGCGTCGCACGCAAACCCGGAGCGGACGCGGTGGGCGTGTGCTGCTTGAGCGGATACAGCCCGCGCAAGATGCCCTGCTCTGCGCCTGCCGGCATCGCCGGCATGGCGTAGTTCTCATTCATCACCGTGACGGAATAGAAAATGCTCTCGCCTTCGTTGTACATGCGCCGCAGACCATCCTGGATGATCACGGCCAACTCGTACGCATAAGTCGGATCATAGGCCCGGCAGTTCGGCACCATCGTGGCGAGCAACTGACTGTGCCCGTCCTGATGCTGCAACCCCTCGCCCGCCAGCGTAGTGCGCCCCGCTGTCGCACCGAGCAGGAAGCCGCGCGTCTGCAGATCGCCCGCGGCCCAAATGAAATCGCCGACCCGCTGGAAACCGAACATCGAGTAAAAGATATAGAACGGCACCATGTTGACCGAATGGTTGGCGTAGGCCGTGCCCGCGGCCATCCAGGAGCACATCGCCCCCGCCTCGTTGATGCCCTCCTCGAGGATCTGTCCTTTCTTGTCCTCGCGATAGGACATCAGCTGATCGGCATCTTGCGGCGTGTAAAGCTGGCCCACCGACGAATAGATACCGACCTGACGAAACAGGCCTTCCATGCCGAAGGTCCGCGCTTCATCCGGCACGATGGGCACGATGTGCTTGCCCATCTGCTTGTCTTTCAAAAGCGTCGTGAGGATCCGCACGAACGCCATGGTGGTGGAAATTTCGCGCCCCTCGCTACTCTCGAGCAATGGCTTGAACGCCTCGAGCGCAGGCGTCGCGAGCGGCGGCGCTGCGCGACGCCGCGATGGCAGATAGCCACCGAGCGACACTCGCTTCGAGCGCAGGTAACGCATTTCTTCGCTGTCGGCAGCAGGCTTGCAGAACGGCAGCCGCGAGATCTCCTCGTCAGAAACCGGAATATTGAAGCGATCGCGGAACGCGCGCAGATCGTCGTCCGAAAGCTTCTTTTGCTGGTGAGTGACCATCTGGCCCTCGCCCGCCTTGCCCATGCCGAAACCCTTGACCGTCTTGGCCAGGATCACCGTGGGCTGGCCGCGATGCTGACTCGCTGCGGCGTAGGCCGCATAAACCTTCCGCGGATCGTGGCCACCTCGATTCAGGCGCCAGATCTCCTCGTCGGACATGTTGGCGACCATCGCCTTGAGCTCGGCGTACTTGCCAAAGAAATTCTCGCGAGTGTAAGCACCGCCCTTGGCTTTGAAATTTTGGTACTCGCCATCGACCGAGTCCTCCATCACGCGCCGCAGCAAGCCTTGGTTGTCCTTGGCGAGCAGCGGATCCCAACGCGAACCCCAGAGCACCTTGACGACGTTCCATCCTGCACCCAGGAACGCCGCCTCGAGTTCCTGAATGATCTTGCCGTTGCCGCGCACGGGCCCGTCGAGCCGCTGCAGATTGCAGTTGATCACGAACACCAGATTGTCGAGCTTCTCGCGCACCGGCATGGTGAGCGCACCCATCGACTCGGGCTCATCCATTTCGCCATCGCCGAGAAACGCCCAGATCTTGCGATCCGACGCCGGCACAAGACCGCGGTGCTCGAGATAGCGCTGGAATCGCGCTTGGAAGATCGCCTGCATGGGACCGAGGCCCATCGACACCGTCGGGAACTGCCAGAAGTCCGGCATCAGCCAAGGGTGAGGGTAGGAAGACAAACCATCCCCAGCGACCTCTTGTCGGAAGTGACGCAACTGATCTTCGGTCAGGCGCCCCTCGAGATACGCTCGCGCATAGATACCGGGCGATGCGTGCCCCTGAACAAAGATCATGTCGCCCGGGTGGTTGGCCGACGGTGCACGCCAGAAATGGTTGAACCCGACCTCGTACAGCGTCGCCGCCGACGCGTAAGTCGCGATGTGACCGCCATACTCTGAAGAAAGCCGATTGGCCTGCACGACCATGGCCATCGCGTTCCAGCGAATGTATGCCTCAAGCCGCCGCTCCACTTCTCGGTTTCCCGGGTAGTCGGGCTGCTGCCCGGTGGAGATGGTGTTGAGATAAGCCGTGTTGGGTTTGAACGGCAAATACGCACCCGAGCGGCGCGTGTGATCGATCAGTCGCTCCAGCAAAAAGTGCGCGCGCTCCGGACCATGCGCCTTGAGCACGGAATCGATCGACTCCAGCCACTCCCGAGTCTCACCGGGATCCAGATCCAGATGCTGCGTGTCGGACATAACCCCCGTCCTATCCATCGTCTCGCAACGATCGAGTTTGTGAAAACCGTAATGTTAACTTTTTTACGCCCCCCGGCCTACCGGGTTCGCTGTGCTAGCATCCCGTCTTCGCATGCACGATCAACTGACCCTGCTCCGCCCGGATGACTGGCACCTCCATCTGCGCGATGGCGAGGCGCTGCGTGCGGTGCTGCCGCACACGGCCCGCCAGTTTGCCCGTGCGGTGGTAATGCCGAATCTCAAACCACCGGTCACCACCACCGCACTGGCGGCGCAGTACCGCGAGCGCATCCTGGCCGCGCGACCTGCAGGGTCCGATTTCCAACCCTTGATGACCTTGTACCTGACCGACCGCACCGCGCCTGAGGAAATTGACCGGGCGCGCGACAGTGGCTTCGTCATTGGCTGCAAGCTTTACCCCGCTGGAGCCACCACCCACAGCGATGCCGGCGTCACCGACATCCGTCGGATTGATGCCGTGCTCGAGCGCATGGCGGAGCGCGAGCTGCCGCTACAGATCCATGGCGAGGTCACAGCCGACGAGATCGACGTGTTCGATCGTGAGCGTGAGTTCATCGAGCGGACCTTGCGCCCGCTCGTCAGTCGGCACCAGCGACTTCGAGTGATTTTCGAGCACATCACGACGGCCGCGGCCGTCGAGTTCGTGCAAAACGCCCGCGAAGATGTAGCCGCGACGATCACCCCGCAGCACCTGCTCTACAACCGCAACGAGATGTTTCGCGGCGGCATCCGTCCGCACTTCTATTGTTTGCCGGTGCTCAAGACCGAACCTGACCGGCAGGCGCTGCTCGAAGCAGCCACGAGCGGAAACCCGCGTTTTTTCCTGGGTACCGACTCTGCGCCCCACGAGCGCCACACGAAGGAAGCGGCCTGCGGTTGCGCCGGGATCTACTCAGCTCACGCCGCGCTTGAACTGTACGCGGATGCCTTTGAGCGCATGGGTCGACTTGATCGTCTGGAGGCCTTCGCGAGCCTCAACGGCGCGGACTTCTACCGTCTTCACCGCAACACGACGACCGTCACCCTCCGGCGCACGAGCTGGCAAGTCCCGCCGGCGTATAGGTTCGGCGCCGGCACGGTGGTGCCCCTGCGCGCGGGTGAAACCTTGTCCTGGCAACTCGTCGAATCGTGAACGCATCTGCCCCGAGCACCCCTGCCGCAGAGTCGCCGATGGCGCGACGCTTCCGCGGGTTTTTGCCAGTCGTGGTCGATGTCGAAACGGGCGGACTCAATTGCGCAACCGACGCGCTGCTGGAGATTGCGGCCGTTATCGTCGAGATCGCGCCCGACGGCACGCTGCGGCGCGGCGAGACTCACTCGTATCACGTCAAGCCCTGCGAAGGCGCCACCATCGGGCCGGCGTCGCTCGCCGTAACGGGAATCGATCCGTTTCATCCGCTGCGCCCCGCCATCGACGAAAAGGACGCGCTTGGCCGGATATTCAAGGAAGTGCGGGAAGCGGTACGCCGCCACGGTTGCAAGCGCGCCATCCTGGTGGGTCATAACGCGTCGTTCGATCTGGGCTTTCTCAATGCAGCGGTGGCGCGCGCAGACATCAAGCGCAATCCGTTCCATCCATTTTCGAGTTTCGACACCGTGACGCTCGCCGGAGCCGCGCTCGGGCAAACAGTGCTCGCCAAGGCGACACTCGCCAGTGGTCTACAGTGGGACTCGTCTGCGGCGCATGCCGCGGCTTACGATGCCGAGCGCACGGCGGACCTCTTCTGCAAGGTCTGCAATTTCTGTTTGCCGAGTTATCTCGAGGCCGAGAAGCGCGTGCGCGAACTTGGCTGGATCGACGAGCCTCCCACCGCAACCAACGGCGTCGACCCGAGCTCCCCGGTCGCTACGGAATCAACTTAACCGACAGCACCGGCCTCAGTGAGCGCCGTCTGCAGCTCGCCGCTGCGGAACATCTCGAGCGTGATGTCGCACCCACCGAGCAGTTCACCCTTGACGTACAACTGCGGGTAGGTCGGCCAGTTCGACAGCCGCTTCAGCGCTTCGCGAAGCTCGGGGTCTTCAAAAATATTGACCGCGTGGAATCTCGCGCCGCAGGCCCGCAGCGCGCTCACGGCCTGCGCCGAGAATCCGCACTGCGGAAAATCGGGCGTCCCCTTCATGAAAAGCACGACCGGAGCAGCTGACAGCTGCGACTGTATACGTTCATTGACATCCATCGACTTAACCTCCTGAACTGCGCGAGCGCAGCTGTCGTGCTGCTCGCCGCTGATCTAATTCGCTCAACAAGGCCCACTGCTCATCGGGTGAAAGCCTAATCCAACGGGCGATTTCGTCGCGCGTACGTAGACATCCTGCGCAATGCCCGCTGGCATCGAGCGCACACACACTGATGCACGGCGACATCGGCCGCGATCTCTGATGGGGACCGGTAAACGACATTGCCCTTCCTTAGGTCTGTCGCGAGTAATGGAACGCGTTGAATTATGGGGGTTGCTCGCCTATTCTTCAAATCGTTCAGAACCTCTCGGAGCGCAATCGCACATGAAGAACCCCTTAGATAGCGTCGGCACCACTGTCACCCTCGGCGTGTTGTTCGCCATCGTCGTGATGGTCCTGCCGAATACCCCCGGCGGCGAATTCAGCCACCTCTCGCTCGGTCGTTGGGCGCACATCGTCACCGGTACCATCTGGATCGGTCTGCTGTACTACTTCAACGTCGCACAGATCCCCGCACTCGCGGCGGCGAATGCCGATAAAGAGGGTCCGGGCGGCGCAGGCATCGTCAAGGACGTCGCACCGCGTGCCCTGCTGTGGTTCCGTTGGGCCGCCGTTGCGACTTGGCTGACCGGCGGTTGGTTGCTCGGTGGGCGCTTCATGGACGCCTTCACGCTGCAGCCCGGCAGCGAAGTGATCGGCATCGGCGTGTGGCTCGGCACGATCATGCTGTTCAACGTATGGGTCTTGATTTGGCCGAATCAGAAGAAGGTCATCGGCGTCGTTCCCGCCACCGACGAAGAGAAGGCGAAGGCGCGGCGCACCGCCACGCTCACCTCGCGC
>JBJTBK010000279.1:0-8769 GCA_046091245.1 Nevskiaceae bacterium
GCAGGTGGCCGCGGTGCTGCGCTGGTGCCATGCGAACGGCGTTCGCGTCGTGCCGCGCGGTGCGGGCACTTCGCTTTCCGGGGGTGCGCTGCCCCTCGGCGATGCGGTGTTGCTGGTACTGTCAAAGTTTTCACGCATCGCCGAGGGGCAGCGCACCCCCGGAAAGCGAAGTGCCCGCACCGCGCGGCACGACGCGAACGCCGTTCGCATGGCACCAGCGCAGCACCGCGGCCACCTGCTCAGTCGTCTCCGGCAACACCACCACAAGGGGCAATTGCCGATAGGCCGTGAGCGCGTCGGATTCGTACGGCCGCATTCGCGCGACCTCATCGATCACTCCGTCCGCCGCGACGAGCGTTCGCAAGGCCGCGACGATCTGTGCTCGTCGTGCGAGCACCGCCTCATCCAGCGCAGGCATCAAGACACTCATGCGCGCACCTGCCCTGTCACCTCGGCTTCCTCGAGCACGAGGCGCGTGAGCAACCATGCTCCGAGCACGTTGCAGATTGCAGGGATAATCGCCGTCAGCAAAAAGATCGCGACGATGGCCGAGCGCGGCTGCGCTGGAGGCAAACTGCCACCGGCCGCGCTGACAAAGCCTGAAAACTGCAACACCAACCCGCCAAGCAGCGGACCAAGAGCCGCCGTGCCCTTCTCAACGACGCTGTATACGGCTGACATCGTGCCCTCCAGCGCGAGTCCACTCGTTCGAGTGTTGTGCGCCATGGTGTCGGGCAGCAGCGAGAAACCCATCACCAGCAAGCCCGCAGAACCGACGCCGATCAATAGCAGCCGCAAATCCGTGACCCAACTCGGTTCGCTCAAGGCGCTCATCAGCCAGCTGAGTACGATCAATGCATAAACGAGACCTGCAGCCATGTACGTCCTGCGCTTGCCATACCGCTTGCCAAGCCAGTTCCACATCGGGATGGACGCCAGCGTCCCGAGTGTCTGCAAGGCACCAAAGCGGATGAGAAACCCCTCATCCTGCGAGAGCACATAGCGCGCAAGATAAAGAAGCGACGCTGCGGTACTGGCGACCGCGGTCAGTTGCAGCAGCTTGGCGCCGATGAAGACGCGGAACGGTCGATTGGCGAGCACCACCCGCAACTGCGCCAGCGAACTGCCCGCTACCGTAGGCGCAGTGCCCATGACTGGCGCCCGCGCCACCACTGCCGCGCACAGCCACATGAACGCGAGCACGATGACGCCCTGCACCATCGCCATCCCAAAGTAACCCTCACGCCCCTTGCCGAAGAGGCTGATGAGCACGGGCCCGAGCACGGCGACGTTCAGGCTCGCGAACGTCATCGCCACGACGCGCCACGACATCATCGTGGTGCGTTCATGCGGCACGGCGGTGATTTCCGCAGGCACGGCGAGATAGGGCACGACAAAGAGGCTATAGCCTGTCGCGTACAGAATAAGCGCCGCCAGCACGTATGCCTCGAGTGCCACGCCCTGCAAACTGACCGGTGCGGCGAACAGCATCACGTACGCCAACGCACACACGGGGCCTGCCGCAAACAGGAACGGTGCACGTCGCCCGATGCGCGTACGACAGCGATCACTCCATTGACCGATCCACACGGCTGCAGCGATATCCCAAATGCGAGAGAGGAAGATCAGCACGCCCGCGGTCGCCGGCGCGATGCCGAGATACTCCGTGAAGTAGAACAGGACAACGAGATTGATGGTGCCGAGCAGCGTGCTCGAGCCGAGCGTGCCGCTCGCCCAGCCGAGCGTCACCCAACGCGGCAGCGGCGTACTCACGTGCGGGCGAATACCGCCGTGGGCGGAGCAATCGACTTGTCCTTCCAGTATTCGACGGAATACACCGGTCGATCCGTGCGCACCATCACGTAGTGCCCACCGAGCTGTCCCAGCTGGATGCGGATCTCGTCATCCATGTAGGCCACATCCGACCACAGCTTGGTGCGCGGCTGCAGATCGGCCGACAAAAGCGATGGATCATCGACACCAATCTCTCGAGCAAACTCCTCCATCGACATGGTGGGATCGGCCGGTACCACCTTGAAGCCGCAGAAATCGACGAAGAAGCGCTTGAGATTCTCCTCGCCGCGTCGGTACTTGGCGAAGGAAAAGTGGAAGCTCGGTATCCGTTTCCCGCCGAGCAAAAACTGCGCGACAAAGTTGTAGTCTCCGGTCTCCGGATCGATCTCGAGTCCGTTGCCCAGAAAGGTCGAAGGAATATCCGGAAGGCGTCCCATCGAGAACACTTTCAGCGACACCGTCACACCGACCCCCTCGTCCTGCGCCTCTTTGCCGCCAACGAGCCGGCCGATGCTGTGATAGTCGGCGGCCCAATGTCCGCGAAAAATCTCTGGATGGTTGAGCGCGTCAGGATAGCGCGACAGCGGCGCCAGTTCGTCGATGAGCGCGTTGATGCGTTGCGACTCCGGCGTGCCTGACTTGAAGCCCTCTTTGTGCGTGCTCGTCAGGTGCAGCAACTCGCGCAGCAATACATCTCGTTCCGACATTCTTTGCTCTCTCCTCGTTGAGTCAATCACCGCATCACGCATCGAATTTAAGCAGCCCCGGCAGATCGTCGACGATGCCTTGGCCGTGTCGCGCATTGAGCCGCTGGAAGGCGTCGGGTAATCGAGCGACATCGTCAATGACACGACCGTACGCTCGCGTCGTCGTGATCCCCGCGACCCCTTGCATCATCATCCAGGGACGCCAGCTCAATACATTGTGCTTCTGCACGAGCGTATCGAGCGATCGACGGTCACGCACCGCGGCCCGACTCGCCCGATAGGTAAAGTTCTCGTGAAAACCGAAAGGCGGTACACCGGGTGCGGGTGCCGGCATCACACTGTCGAGGCTCTCAGTCACCCATAGATCCTCGCTCGTCGACTCCACCAGGAAACGGTGGCTGAAGGGCACGCCACCCGAATACCGCAGCTCACGCACTGCCTGCAGCGAAGGCGTGATCACATAAGGGCTCGGCCCGAACAGGGTCTTCGGCACGGCGACGGTTTTCCCGGTCATCGGGTTGACCCAGCTCTCGAGTAACTCTCGGGTTTCGAGATCGGTGAAATACGCAAGCTCAAACACCACCGTGTCGAAGCCGCCGTCGGCGCGTAGGCGGTGGCGCGAGAAGATCTGCGAGAGAACCCGACACAGCGGCACGGACTTGGCATCCACATGGCCGGTCAACACCCCGTCAGTCCAGCGGATCGCCACCCCGCCGTCGGGGCGACCGATCACCGGAATGAGATCCGTTACGGCGAACGTCGAGTGACTCGCGCCGCTCTGCACAAGGCTCGGTAGGGCGCTCGCACCCACTGCGGCGCCGAGTCCAACGAGCGCAGTCCTGCGGTTGATCGACGCCATTCACCCCCCGAACAACGGACGCGTTCAAATTGACGCCCCTTCCGGTGGAACTATAGCCTAGCCCGCATGAGTTCTGCCTGCCCCGTGACGCTGTCGCTCGCTGACCCAGCAGTCCAGCAATGCCCGTATCCGATGTACGCCACGCTGCATCGCGATGCGCCCGTTTACCACGATGCCACCATGAATTTGTACCTCATCACGCGGTACGAAGATGTGGTCGCTGCCTCGCTCGACTGGGAAACGTTTTCAAGCCAGATCGACATGCGACCTGATGTGGCGGTGGCCGATGTATCACCGTCCGATGAGTTGTATCGACGTGAGGGTTGGGTGGTCGCCGACGTGCTGAGCCAAGTCGACCCGCCGCGCCACACGATCTTCCGTCGCATCGTCGAGCGATTATTCACCGGGCCCGCCGTCAAGCGGCTGCATGCCTATCTGGACGCACACGTGTGCGAACTCATCGACGGATTCGCCGCACGGGGCGAGGCTGATTTCCTGAGTGAATTCGCCTTGCCATTGCCGATTGACGTGATCGCCGATCAACTCGGTTTGCCACGCAAGGCAGCCGCCAACATCAAGCGCTGGACCGACGCTTACATCGAATCCTTCGACCCCACCATCAGCGCAGAGCACAAGCTCGAATGCGCACGCCGCATCGTCGAGTTTCAGCAGTACTTCATCGCCAAGCGAGCGGAAAAAATCGCCGCGCCAGCCACCGACCTGCTATCGATGCTCGCCGTGGCGGACCGGCCCGACGGCGAGCGGCTGAGCGATGAGGAGTATCTGGCACTCTGCGCGCAGCTCATGGTTGCCGGCAACGAGACCACTCGAAATCACCTGATGGCCGCGATGCTCATGCTGATCGACGATCCCTCGCTGCAGCAACGATTACGAGCGGACACTTCGATGATCCCGCGCTTCATCGACGAATCATTGCGGCTCGAATCACCCGCTCAAGGGCTCTACCGACGCTGCACGCGCGAGGTGACCTTGAGCGGAACGACGATTCCGGAGGGCGCCATCGTGCTGCTGATGTTCGCCGCGGGCAACCGCGATGAACAGCAATTTCCGAACTCGAGCACGCTCAATCTGGATCGCCCGAATGCGGCGCGGCATCTGGCGTTCGGACATGGCATTCACAGCTGCATCGGTCGAACCTTGGCCACGGCGGAATTGACCATAGCGATCACTCGTTTGCTGGAACGGCTAGACGGTATCCGGCTCCGTCAAGGCACTGATCGACCGCGATACAAGCCACACTTCCACATGCGTGCTTTGGAGTCGCTGCCGATCGAGTTCGTCGCTCGCACGGCGCCGCAACACTCATGACGCGCATCCTCACTCTGGCACCGCCCCTCCAGCGGGGCAGCAGCGCAACCGCAGCACTCGGCAATGCACAACAGTTGATCGAGACGCTACAACACGAAATCCGGGATTCAGCAGATATCGTCTTGCTGCCGCTCGGCTGCCTCTCAGGAGGCGAGGGACTCGAGTCGCGTGACAGCGCCAACGACGCCATCGCCATACTGCGCAGTGCGGCGCAACGCCTGCAGATCATCCTGGCCGGAGCCGATCACTTCGGCGGTGTCACCCTCGGATTTGTGTTGGCGCCCTGATAGGAACTGGAACTCTGGCAACCGAGCCTCGCAGAAGGCGATGGGACGCCACAGCAGGTGGCAGTGATCTCGAGTGCGCACGGCACCCTCGCCTGCCTGCCAGGTGCCGATTTGCTGCACGCAGAGTACGCGCGCCTCGCGATGTTTTCCGGAGCCGAGATTCTGCTGGCGCCCATGACCGAAAAACTCGACGAGCGCAGTACTGCACGACATCTGAGTCGTGGCGCTCGGGCGTGGGAAAACCATGCGGCTGTCGTCACCGTTTATCTCGAACCAGCACGACACGAAATCTGGAACCACAACGGACATCTGCTACTCGACGGTAGTGGCACTTCGGCTCGCGCCACGATTGATCTGCCCTCGCTCCGTGCCCGACGTGTCGAACCTTGGGTGAACTTCCCGGCGCAGTTGCGTACGGGTCTTTATGCCGCAGAGTACGCTCGTGGCGAACCCGTGCCGCGCGCCGCAGTGCCCACGGCCAACGAACCTGCACTCGAGGCGTCTGTCGTGCTGCTCGTGCAGACGCAGCAGGCCGTCGTATCGAACCCGGACACGCGTGATGCGACGGTCGCCGACAACCTCAAGCGCGCGCTGAGGCTCGCCCGGCTCTTTGCGATGCGGCCGAGCACTCGGCTCGTCGTGTTCCCGGAGTTTTTCTTGCAAGGGTCCGACGGTAGCCACCCGCACGACTACTGGGAGCGCTGCGGCATCCGAATCCCGGGGCCCGAGACGGCAGAACTTGCAGCCTTTGCCAGGGCCTGCAATGTCTACGTGTGCGGCGCCGTCCAGGAATACGACCCCAGTTGGCCGCGCCGGTATTTCAACACGTCGATCATCATCGACCCGCAAGGCGAGATCGTGCTGCGCTACCGCAAGTTGCAATGCGCGGATCTCAATGGACTGCTCAACATCACCACACCAGGCAATCTCTACAGCGCCTATGTCGAGCGCTACGGCATTGATGCGCTGGTACCGGTGATCGACACGCCGATCGGCCGACTCGGCACCCTGATCTGCTTCGATTCAAACTGGCCGGAACTGTGGCGTGCGCTTGCGCTGCGTGGCGCTGAGGTGATCTGCAATCCGACCAGCGAGATCCACAGCAATCGCCGGCCTTATTGGTATCAGGCCAAGCGCGCCCATGCCGCCGAACAGATGGTGTACGTGGCCTCCGCCAACGCCGGCAGTGAGCAGTTCTTCACGGGTGCGCCCGTCACGGGCATGAATCGCGGGCACTCGGCGCTGATCGATTACCACGGTGAACTCGTCGCCTGCGCCGACGGCCCGGGTGTGATTCCGCTGCTCGGGCGCATCGAACTCGGCGCGTTGCGACGCGCGCGAGCTGCCTATGCCGACAATCCGGCGGTTCGCTTCGACCCGCGGACCGTCGCGGCTGTGTACCAAGATTTCCCGGGCTTTCCGCTCGATTGTTTTCTGCACACGCCGATGGAGTTGGCGAGTGAGGGTGTAGCGCTCGTGGCGCAGCAGATCGAGCAGCTCAAGCGACGAGGCGTGCTCAACGCCCCGTAACGGCTCAGGCGTCGCAGTTCAGGGGTCGCGCCACAGCCGCGCCAGCTCAGCCGCGTGCTGGCGAAGCTCCGGCACCGCCGTGCACTCGATGAGTTCGCCGAAGCGGACTGCGCCGAGCAAGGCCAGCTCAGTCGGCAGCGAGGACTGCAGCCCCGTCGCCAATTCATTGATGCGAACATGACCGTCGGCGATCAAAGTCTCAAACACGAATGGCCATCGGCCACCGCGACTGAGCACCGGTCCGCCGCAGTTCAGCACCAACGCCGAAGACTCGGCGAGTTGCTCTGCCACCCGCGAGGTGACCCGCACACGCTCGATGGAGAGCTTCGAGTCCTCGGCGATGGCTCGGGCCGTGCTCGGCGGTGCGCGATGACGCAGCCGATTCCACACCTCGAACCCATGCCGCAGGACACGGCGTCGTTCGGTGTGCGGTAGCACCTGCCACAAGGTCTGACTGTGGGGGCGCAAAGCGTCCACCACCGCACGCCACGGATGCCGCGCGGCGGTCTCACGCAACACGCGCACGTAGCCCCGTGCCGTAGGCCGAGCGCGCAAATAAGCCAGCAATTGTTCCTGGGCTGCGACATCCAGCGGCGTGGTGTCAGCATGCGCTGAGGACCACCGACCTGAACGGGACAGCACACGAAGATGACCCTCGAAGCCCCGCTCGCGCAGGCCGACGACCATGTCCATGGCCGTCAAGCCACTCCCCACGAGCGCAATCGTCTCCTCTGCCGAGGGAGGCTGCCAATCGGCAGGCAGCCGCAACCACCATGACCACGCGTCCGGAACCAGTGAGGGATGGGTGGGCCAATCACTGCCGAGCGACGGCAGGCCGGGCGCCGGCACCACACGCGCGGCGCCGAGGCTGCGGCCGTCGACCAACTCCAGTCGCCAGTCGGCACTGCCATAGCGCTGGCAGCGCAGCACCTCAGCTTCGAGCACTGTGATCTGCCCCGTACCGAGCGCACTCGCACGCATCGCCTCGAGGTACCGTCCGTACACACCTCGCGGAACGAATACTTCACCGTTACCTCGGAGCTCTGGCTTGCTCTGCAACCAACGATCGAAATCATCGACAGCATTGGCATAGGCACCCATGCATGCAGCGGGCACATTCAGCAAGTGCTTGACGCTCGCGGTCGCATAAGCGACACCCACACCGGAGTCGGCGCGTACCCAACCGATGCGCCAGCGCGGCATCGCTCGGGTGAACTGCAATAACGTGAAAATCGCGCTGGCGCCACCGCCGACCAGCAGCACGTCAAAGCCATTCATCCGCTCGGCAACCTCATTCCTGCCGCTCGAAACGCAGGCCAGCATGCGCCTCGAGACGCGTGACGAGCCGATCGCCGAGTATCGTGGCGGGCGTCCAGAAGCCTCCACCTACCGACTCGCGCGGGACGTCGAAGGCCAAAGACATCGCCGCCTCACCGAGCATCGTCGCCGTCGAGCCGTATCCCGGATCTCGATCGCCGGTCACCTTGACACGCACCGCGCAACCGCTCGCAGTTCGACCGAAAAATCGCAGATCAAAGCAACCCTTGAGCTGCGCTTCCGGACTCGGCCCTTCACCCGGTGCGGGCAGTACGAAACGCTCAAGTATTGTGCGCGTCGAACCGAAGGCACTCGCCAACATGAACACCGACAGCCCCATACCCGCGCCCACCGCCGTCAGACAACCACGCAGGCCACGGCCGGTGCTGACCGCCTCGTCGTAGCGAAACGAGCGCGAATAGCGGCCGCGAGAAAGCGCATTGCTGCGATGCACGATGCGCGTATTGATGGCGGCCATGATGAACGGCGTGATCCAGCCGCCCGTCGCCGCATCGCGCACAAACAGCCGCGTTGCAGCTTGTCTCACAGGGGCGAGACCCTCGGCCGCGACGCCGAGTTGGCACAACGAGTACGGGTTGGCGAGTTCCTTACGAAGCGCAGGATTCGCACTGACTTCACGCGCGACGTTGATCAGGCTCGCCGCCGTGCCGCCAGAGAAGCCGCCGCGCATGGCGCGCACGCGCATGTTTACCTTGTCGCAGGGCTCACCAAAAGACTGCAAAGACTGTTGTTGCAGATAGTGCACGCCGAGATCGGACGGGATGGAGTCGAAGCCGCAGCAGTGCACGATGCGCGCACCGCTGCGGATCGCCTCGGCTTCATACCGCTCGATCATGCGACGGATCCCCTGCACTTCGCCCGTCAGATCGCAATAGTCGACACCGGCCTCGCGCTTCAGCCGAACGGATCCCGCCGCACGATCGTC
>JBJTBK010000280.1:0-13255 GCA_046091245.1 Nevskiaceae bacterium
CGGGTCAGCAGTCAAGGCGCCGGCCAGCCACGCTGGGGCGTCGCCATCGATGTACGCATCGCCATCGATACAGATCAGCATCTCGTGCGTTGCAACCCGTGCCGCGGCTCGAAGCGCCGCAGCTTTGCCCTGGTTGACGCCGAGAGAGACGACACGCAACCGCGAGTCCGTCTTCGCGAGATCCGCGAGGATTCGAGCGGTCTCATCGGTGCTGCCATCGTCGACGGCAATCACTTCGAAGTTTTGGCTGTGAATCGACAGCGCCTTGCCGACAGTGGACGCCAGATGTCGCGCTTCGTTAAAACATGGAATCACGAGACTGACCGGAATGTCGAAGGCCCCCGCCGCTGGACGTCGGCGCGCATGCGTGCCGACCTCTGTGAGAAAAAACCGCGCCGCTCCGCCAACGGTCCAGGTGACCGACATGACGAGGGGAAAGAGGAACAGAAAACTAGCGAGTATCGGGTTCACGGCGAAGGCAGCAAGGGATCGCCGGAGCGTCCGGAGAGTGCTCGACGAATCACAGCCGGGTCCGGATGCGATTGGAACAGCATGTCGGGGTAGTAGCCCACATGAATCACCCCGTTGTTGTAAAGAAGCTCAATGGTTCGGGCCATCTCTTCAGACGGAATCGGCGCCTGATCGCGTTTCCAATCGACCGACTGCAACTCGAAAATTGTCTTACGGAGCGCGCCGGGGAAGCGCCGCAGACCCTCGAGTAGCTCCAGCTGAAAACGCAGCGGATCGGTGGCACCTTCCATGTAAGGCATGGCCATGATCGCCGTGAAATCGTAGTGCCGAAGCGAGTTCTCCAGCGCCTGCGCGTACCAGACTTCGGCCCGCGGGTTCAACGCTACTTGGGCGTAAAGATTGCGCGCGGTGAAAAGCGCCGGCACATCGCGACGCATGATGGCCGCCGCCTGCGAGGCCAACTCGTCCAAGGCGTTGATCTTGAGGATGGTCCAACGACCCAACATGTCGTCATCGGCCGTGATGGCGCGAACCGACCCGGGCAGCCCCCACTCGCGGTAGGTGGACAAGGCCACGTCGCTGGAATCCTCAAGATCCGACAGTGTGATGTCGTCATGAAAAATCACGCCCTCGACGCTGCTGTGACGCGCGAGGTCTGCGTAAATCTCGAGGATGGTCTGCCGCGCCAGCGCCGAAAACGGTGTCAGTCGGTGATACCCCATGTTGACGCTGCCACGGGTCACGCCGGCCTCAGCCCGCACCAGATGGGACCGCGCTGGATGCCCTGCCGGCAACTCCCACGCCAGTAGCGGCATCCAAGCGTAGACCCGGCGCACCGGCGTCCGGGTGCGGATCGCCCACGCGACGTAACTGAATACATCAGCCGTCACGGGCAGATGCCGGTTGGGGAAATACACCGCAGCGGCAGACCCGTTGGCATCCGGGTCGGAAAACGCTTGCAGGTAGACCACGTTGACACCGAGCCACGTCAAACGATCGACGAGATGATCGACGTTACGCCGCATTTGCTCGGGATCGCGGTCGTGAATGTAGTCGAGATCGATGTGTGCGATCTTCTGCGGCCGATCGTTCTCGCTGACGCGCTCGTCCCGCAAGCGAATCTGATAGCGAAGTTCACCGATATCGGTATTCGACTGAATCAGGATTCGCCGCAACCGCAGCGCCGAAACGGCCGCATCATTGGCGCCGTCCTCCAAGGTCAGACCGAGCTGCATACCGAGCGCAACCGCCTGCTGCTGCAGCGTTTCGTTGTAACGTCCGTAAGGCCAGGTCCACACCCGAGGATCGCGCCCAGTGCGTCGCCGCAGTAGATTTTTCGACCGACGAAAATCCGCCGCGATTCGAGCTGCGTATTCACCATCCGTCTCGTATCTTTGCTCGACGCCGTCGTACCGCCGCGTGGTCGCCGCCGCCATCAGGCTGCCCTGTGGGTTACCCGGAATCCCATGGTGCAAATCGTGAGTGTGACTGGCGAGCTCGATGAGCCCAGAGGCTTGGATGTCGCGCAGTTGGTCCCACGTCATGAACCGCTCACGCTGTACCGGGCGGCCTTCGAGGTTGACCGGTCCCGAGCCCTCGTGCCAGCTCGTGACCACCGACACGACGGCGGGAATCCGCAGCATTTTCAGCATCGGCCATGCGTGCTCGTAAAACGACGCGTAGCCATCGTCGAAGGTCAGCAGCACCGCTCGTGCGGGCAAAGTCGCCCTGCCCTCACGGGCTGCGAGCACATCATCGACGCTTACGAACGTAAAACCCGTGTTCCGCAACCAATCGATGTGCCGGACAAACGTGCTCGGCGTTACGGCGTATTGGGGTACCAAAGCATCAGACGGCGCAGCGATTTCATGGTAAGCGAGGACGAGAAGCGGCCTGTCGCCGGGCGCCGCCTCGCCACGGGCAAACGGCAGCGAGCAGCCGACCACCAGCAGCACCAGCACGGTGCGCAGAACGCGCATGACACTCAAACTTTGCGATCGACCAAAATGCCGGTCAGCCGATCGATGTTACGGGTGACCTGCAGCGCTTCTTCCGGTGGAATCTGCCGTATGGTCTCGCCACTCTCGCGGTCACGAACCTGCACCACGACAATGTTGGTCGCCTTATCGATGGAAATATCGATTCGCTGCCCCGCCTGCTCCAACCGCTCGTTGGCAGCCTCGACTGATTCACGGAAGTTGTCTTGCAACGCCCGGATACTGGCTTCCGCCTGCTTCGGGTCGGGACTCGAGGGCGGCTGTGGCGCATTACGCGCCGACTCCACTGACGTTTTGGGTGGAGCTTGGGTTTGAGGAACCCGAGCGACGTCAAGTTTTACCGTTTCCATAATGGACTAATTTGCCAAACGCTGTGAATATTGTCTACCTCACTCCAGCAACTTGAAGAGGATGGAGGCTAGAAAGCCACTGAGGGTCGACAAACCGACGGCGTTGGGATTGGCAAGGTGCGCAGCCTCCGGAAGCATGGCAGCGCAAATCATGGTCAGCATGGCCCCCGCAGCAACGCCCTCGACGAATATCAAGGTACCGTGATCGATGTGCTCACTCACCGAGGCGCCGAGGGCCGCGCCGAGTCCGGTGAGGACGACCAGTGACCCCCAGAGCAGCAAAATTCGACGGATCGGTATGCCCTGCAACTTCATCTGTTGCGAGCTCGACAACGCCTCGGGCAAATTCGACAAGAAGAGCCCCGCAATCAGCGTGTATGGCAGCACCGTTCCGAAGGTCGGCTCAGCCCCGGCGGCCGTCATCGCCGCAACGGCGGCTATCATGGTGCTCCCGATGATGAAACTCTCCGGTATTCCATCGAGCAGAATGCCGAGCCAAATAGCGAGAGCGGCATTCTGATGCTCAGCATGCCGCGCACCCATCTCCTCCCGAGTCGGCATTTGGCCACCCTGGTGAATGGCATCGATGGCCAGCGCAGCCCAGCGCTGCTTTTCAAGCGTGCTGAGTTCAGCCGCATTTTTATTTTCTTCCAAACGGGACGCTACAAGTACCCTTAATTGCTGCTCCAGCTCGGGCACCCGCTTGCGAACGCTCTCGAAGTCCTCGGGCGTCAGCAGTAACAATTCGACGTCGGTCTTTGCCTCGCAGTCGGCGCTGTACGGACGCCGCGCGACCAGCGAAATCTCGCCGACGATTTCCCCGTGTCCGAGCTCGATCGGCTGGTCGTGATCCGGGTGGTGAATGCGCAAGACACCCGTCCGCACCAGATACAAGCCGTGTGCGCCCTCACCGCGCTTGAAAATCTGCTCCCCCGCAGTGAAAAACCGCGGCCGCAGATGACTGAGTAAAACGGATAACTTTTCCGCGGGCAGGCCCAGGAACACCGGCACTCGCATTATTTCGGCGAGTGCGCGCGCGTGAAACGCCTGCCGCTCAATGGCCACCTTTGACATGACGTACGCCGTCTTTCGAAGGTACCCGCCGCGCGCGTTGACCAGTTGGTCCAAAAAAACGAAGACCGCCCCACCTACAGCACAGCCGACCACGAGCGACAGAAAGTGGCCGATTTCACGAGCACGCTCGAGCTCCGTTGCCGCACCAGCGAACGCGGCGATGGTAGGAGCCACGAGCTCTATGGCCAATGCCGAGAGCAAGGCGCCGGCGCCGAATGCCGCTAGCATACCGACCGCGGCCCGAGGCAAACGCGTGCTGACGCCGATCAGCGAACCGAGCAACAGCGACACGGCGCTGAGCGCCCCGAGCAATCCTGCCCATATGACGTACCTGTCCATACGACCTCCCGGAGCTACTTCAGCAACACGCGCAGCGCGGCTTTGTCGGCATCGGGTAAATTAAGCTTCTCGATTTCGAGCACCGCGGTCTCCACTGGCAAGTGGTGCAAAGTCTCCCGCAATCGTGCGATTTCCTCAGACGCCTTGATGATGGTGTGCGCAGCGGTCAAGTCGACCGAATGCCGCGCCATCGCGCGCTGCTTGAGCTTTTCGAACTGATCTTCCGACAGATGCAGGCGGATTCGCTCTTCCTCGAGCAGTCTCTCCTCGTCCGCAGTCAGGACCCCATCGGCGAAGGCATCCTCCACCGCTTTCAGCATCTGCTCGCGCTGCTGATGGAGCTGATCGGAAAACGCTGAACCCAGAATACCGGCGGGCAGCGCGACGATACCGATGCCGAGAATGGCAAGCACCATGGTGAACGCTTGCCCGATCGGCGGGACCGGTGAGATGTCGCCATAGCCGACGCTGGCCAGAGTGATCACCGCCCAGTACATGGCGCGCGGCATCGTGTCGAACTTTTCTGGCTGCACGGCGTGCTCAAACTCGTAGACAATAGCTCCCGACAGGATGGTGATCAGCACGGTGATGAACATCGCTGCCGACAACGCCCGCTTCTCCCGCTTCAACACCATCGCGAAGGTCGTAAGCGCCGTGTTGTACCGGGTCAGCTTCAAGACTCTGAGCACTCTAAGAATTCGCACGAACCGCAGATCGACGGCGATCAGGAACTGCAAGTAAAACGGCGCGATGGCGATCAGATCGATGAGACTGCCCGGTGTTTTTGCGAACTTGAGCCTGCCGGCGAACGCGGAACGATCGGGCGATGCTTCCGGCGCCGCGTAAAGCCGCAACAGATACTCGACGGTGAACCCCGCGATGGCGACCTAGTCAAAGATATGAAACTCATGCCGCAGCGGGTCATGAACTGCCGGGATCGTCTCGAGGAAAACCGCCACCACACTCGTGATGATGAACAAAATAAAAATCAGATCGACCTGGTGGTGGAGTCGCCCGGAGGTCGGCGTGACGTTCATCAGCGCATCGACTTTCTGACGCCAGGTCCGGCCCGCGTTGGCACGGCGGAACTCCTGGGCCGCCGGCACAAAGTCACGCAACAACTTCAGCAATCGCAGCAAGCGCAGCGCGCGCAGCGCCCTAAGATCGAGATCGATGATGCCGAGTAAATGCAGCCAATACGGCGCGATGACCGCCAGGTCGATCAGCGCGAACGGCGTGACCGCGAACCGCAACGCGGCGAACCTTCGTCCCGCGTATTGCGGGTCTCCGCCTGCAGCGAAGAGCCGAAGCACGAATTCCATCGTGAACAGGGAGATCGAGATCCGATCGAACAGCCCAAAAGCCGACTCGCGGGTGGCGTACAGCGTCGGAATCTGCTCGACAAGCAGCGCGAGCAGGTTGGCGACGATCAACCAGGTGATGAACGAGTCGAGTTGCTTGGCGAGCCGGCTCTTGCCGCCGATATCGAACAAAGCCTCAAATACAGCCCTTTGTGCCGCTGCAACGCCGCTCATGTGCTGACCCCTCTCCCCGAGGATGCGATGGATTTACATCCATTCTGCTTTTAAGTGGGCTTGACAGTCCTCCCTTTAACTATTTTTGTCAACCTAGGGGACATTGTTGCAGAGGGGCTGTTGCCGCTCTGACCGTCAAGATCTGAGCTCGCGCGGCAGCCCGAAGATGACCTGCTCGATGCGCCCCGCCCGCTCCTGCGGTAGCTCGCCACCCCACTCCCGCAGTCGCGCAATCACCTGCTGCACCAGCACCTCGGGGGCCGAGGCACCGGCGGACACGCCGACCGACTGCTTGTCCTCGAACCACTCGGGGTGCAGGTCGGCGGCGCCATCGACAAGATACGCCGGGGTGCCGGCGCGGTGACCGAGTTCGACCAGCCGATTCGAGTTGGCACTGGTCTTGGACCCCACCACCACGAGCACGTCGCAGTCACGTAGCAGATCCTTCACCGCGTCTTGGCGATTCTGGGTCGCGTAGCAAATGTCTTCTTTCCGCGGACTCGCCAAATCGGGGAAACGCCGTTTCAGCACATCAACGATTTCCGCCGTGTCATCCACCGAGAGCGTGGTCTGGGTCACGAAGGCCAGCTTCTGCGGATCGACGACCGGCAACTGCGCAGCATCGGCCACTGACTCAACGAGACGAATTTGCCCACCGAAGCTCGCGTCAAATCGCCCGAGCGTACCCTCGACCTCGGGGTGCCCATGATGACCGATCAGGATTACATCGCGCCCCTCGCGGGCATAGCGACGCACTTCCATATGAACTTTGGTGACGAGTGGACAGGTGGCGTCGAACACGGTCAATCCGCGTCGCTGTGCCTCGTCCTCCACGGCTTTGGAGACGCCGTGTGCGGAAAAAATCACGGTCGCGCCATCGGGCACTTCATGCAGCTCTTCGATGAACACCGCGCCCATACCGCGCAGTCGCTCGACGACGTAGCGATTGTGTACCACCTCGTGACGCACATGGATCGGCGCACCAAAGAGCGTGATGGCCCGCTCCACGATATCGATCGCACGGTCTACACCAGCACAAAAACCGCGGGGATTGGCGAGGATGATTTTCATCGGCGTCGCAGGTCGCGGATGGCGTCAAGAATCAGCAGTGCTGCGCCCGCGGTGATGGCCGCATCGGCCACGTTGAAGGCCGGGAAATACGCGCCCTGCCAATGCAAGTGAATGAAGTCGACCACGTAACCGTGCTCGAGCCGATCAATGAGATTGCCGATAGCGCCTGAGAGTACGAGCGCGAGCGCCGCCGAGAGCAGCAGGTCGCGCCGTGCATGCAACTGGCGCATCCACACCACGATACCGACGCTCACGCCCGCCGCCAGCACCGACAGAAAATGGCGCTGCCAACCGCCCGCATTGGCGAGGAAGCTGAAGGCGGCGCCCGGATTGTGCAGACGCGTAATGTCGAGCCAGAAAAACACGGGCGTAAACTCGCCAAGCAAATAGCGCGCCTCGATCCAGGCCTTGCTCGCCTGATCGGCGAGTACCAGCAGTAGCGACACGGGCAGCCAGCGCCACGCGCTGTCTTTCCAGCGAACAGTCATGGCCTGCTCCGTCACGCGCGCACCCGCGTTTCGCCCTCACCAGCCACGTTGCTGACGCAGCGGGCGCAAATCAAAGGATGCTCGGCGTGCGACCCCACATCCTCGCGACGATGCCAGCAGCGAACACACTTCGGCGCTGCGGTCGCACGGACGGTGATGCTGCGCGCCGTAAGCTGCGGGTTCTCCACCACCCGGGCTCCCGAGGTGATGAGGAAAAAGCGCAACTCGTCACCGAGCGCCGCAAGTCGCGGGTACTCGGCGGACGGACATTCAATGTCGACTTCGGCCTCGAGCGGCGCACCGATACCGCCCCCCTCGCGCAAACGCTCGAGCTCACGCGCCACCTCGGCCCTGAGCGCCAGCAGTGCGTCCCAATCGATATCGCTCTCAGCGATCGAGGGTAACTCGTGCCAGGTGGCATGGAACACCGAGCGTGGACGCTCCCCCGGCAGGTAAGACCAGATTTCTTCGGCCGTGAACGACAACACCGGCGCAAGCCAGCGCACCATTGCCTCGGCGATATGCCACATCGCCGTCTGCGCCGAGCGCCGCGCGAGACTGCGCGTGGGCGTGGTGTACAGCCGATCCTTCAGCACGTCGAGGTAACAGCCGCCGAGATCGACGACGCAGAAGTGGTGCACTCGTTGATATACGCCGTGGAACTGGTAGGTGCGATAGGCCTCGATGATCTCGGCCTGCAACGCCGCGGCGCGCTGCACGGCCCAACGATCAAGCGCCACCATCTGCGCAGGCCTCACGGCATCGGTCGAAGGATTGAAGCCATGCAGGTTGCCGAGCAGGAAACGCGCCGTGTTGCGGATACGTCGGTAGGCATCGGAGGTGCGTTTGAGGATCTCGTCCGAGACACTCATCTCGTTCGCGTAGTCCGTCGTCGACACCCAGAGCCGCAGCACATCGGCGCCCAAGGTCTGCATCACCTTTTGCGGCGCGATCACGTTGCCGAGCGACTTGGACATCTTGCGACCCTTGTCGTCGACCGTGAAGCCGTGGGTCAGCACACCCTTGTACGGCGCACGCTCGTAGAGCGCCTCTGACATCAGCAACGAAGAGTGGAACCAGCCGCGGTGCTGATCGGAGCCTTCGAGATAGAGATCGACCGGGCCGGCGATTTCCGGCCGAGCCGCCGCGACGCACTCGAACGACAAGCCCGAATCTGCCCATACGTCCATCACGTCTGTAACTTTGTCGTACTCGGCCGCCTCGGCCCCAAGCCACTCCTGCGGATCGAGTGCAAACCACGCCTCGATGCCGCCCTGCTCGACAGCCGCGGCAGCGCGCTCGATGAGTTCACTCGTGCGCGGGTGCAACTCTCCGGTGACCTTATGCACGAACAAGGGGATCGGCACACCCCAGGTTCGCTGCCGCGACATACACCAGTCAGGCGGCTTCTCGATCATCCCGGTGTTGCGCTGCTCGCCCCAAGCAGGGGTCCAAGCCACGAGCTTGATGTGCTCAAGTGCCCCCGCACGCAGACCCTTTTGATCCATGCTGATGAACCACTGGGGCGTGGCGCGAAAAATCACCGGAGTCTTGTGTCGCCAGCAGTGCGGATAGCTGTGTCGATACGGCTCGTGGTGCACGAGTGCGCCGCTCTCGCGCATCAACTCGATGAGTTTTTGGCCGCCTTCGTCGATCTTCAGGCCCTCGACAATCGGCGTGCCCGGCAGGAACCGTCCCTCGCCGCCGACCGGGTTGCGCACCGGCAGGCCATAGCGCTGACCCACAACAAAGTCCTCTTGGCCATGGGCCGGAGCGGTGTGCACGGCGCCCGTGCCGGCATCGAGCGTGACGTGATCGCCCACGATGACAGGCACGCGTTTATCCGCGAGAAACGGATGCTGCAGCAGCGCGCCCTCGAGGGCGGCACCCCGAAAGCGAGCGCGCACTGACGCATCTCCCGTCGAAAACCCGTAGCGCGCCGCGACCTGCGCGAGCAGACCCTCGGCAATGACGAGCGAGCGCGCGGGTCGGGCCTCACCCGACGGCGTGTCGATGAGCACGTAGTCGATCTCGGCGCCGAGTGCCACCGCCTCGTTCGCAGGCAAGGTCCAAGGCGTCGTCGTCCAAATCACGCTCGCAGGCGTCGCAGCCCCTGCTACGGAAGAGGCACTCGCTCCGATGCGCGCGAGAAAGTCAGCCGGATCGGCGGCACGAAACGCGATGTCGATCGCCGGTGAGGTTTTGTCTTCGTACTCGACTTCGGCTTCGGCGAGGGCTGAACGACAGTCGAGACACCAATGGACGGGCTTTGCGCCTTTGTACAAGTGCCCGTTGCGGACGATGCGACCGAAGGCCCGCAGTTGCTGCGCCTCGTAGGCCGGATCCATGGTGCGAGAGGGTCGCTGCCCATCACCCAGCACACCGAGGCGCGGGAAGTCTTCGCGCTGCTGCGCGACCTGCTCTTGCGCGAATGCGCGGCACGCCGCACGAAAGGCATTGACGTCGAGTTTGCCGCCCGGTCGACCATGCTTTTTCTCGACCGCATGTTCGATCGGTAGACCATGACAATCCCAGCCCGGAATATAGGGCGCATCGTACCCATCAAGAGTGCGGGACTTGACGATGATGTCCTTGAGAATTTTATTGAGTGCATGGCCGATATGGATCGTACCGTTGGCATACGGCGGACCATCGTGCAACACGAACCGCGGTCGACCCTGTGCGATGCGGCGCAACTCCCCGTAGGTGTCTTCGGACTGCCAACGCGCGACAAAGCCGGGCTCGCGCTGCGCCAGATCGGCCTTCATGGGGAAGTCCGTCTGCGGAAGATTGATCGACTGCTTGTAATCGCTCACTGTTGATCCCGTTCACTCAATCCGAACATCACGCAAAGATCCGAAGGCCAAGCGCTCGCGCGCCGCCACCTCGTCCGCCCGCATCTGCACCACGAGCAGATCAAGGCTCTCGAAACGCAACTCGGCGCGCAAATGCGCCACGAACTCGACTTCAAGCTCAAGACCATACAGGTCACCGCTGAAGTCGAACACGAAGGTCTCGAGCAAGGGCTCGACGCCGCCTACCGTCGGGCGTGTACCGAGACTCGCCACACCGCCATGCGCCTCAGGGCCGATCCCGTGCACTCGAACCGCAAATATGCCACCCAAGGGCGAGCGCCGTCGCCGCATCCGAATGTTAGCCGTAGGAAAGCCCAAAGTGCGGCCGAGTTGCTGTCCGCCCACCACCCGCCCACGCAGGCTATACGGCCTGCCGAGCAAACCCGCGGCGCGATCGAGCTCGCCCGAAGCCAGCGCTTGCCGTAGCGCCGTGCTGCTGATGCGCTCGCCACCGAGTTGTACCGGATCGATGACTTCTACACTGAAGCCATGTTGCCGACCGGCGGCACGCAGAAACTCGGCGTTCGCCTCGCCCTCGCGACCGAAGCGAAAATCGTGCCCGACCACGAGGCCCCCAACCTTGAGCGTCGAGGTCAGCAGCTCGACGAAGCTCGCACCGCTTTGCAGGCGCAACGACTCGTTGAAACGCAGCAGCATGAGCGTATCAATGCCGCTCGCCTGCAGAATCCGCCAGCGTTCGCGAAAGTTCGTCAGCCGCGCGGGCGGATCGCTCGCTTGCAGGTATTCGCGTGGCAGCGGCTCGAAGCTCAGCAGGATCACGGGTCGCTGCTCGCGAGCACCGCGCTCGAGGGCTGCGCGGATCAGCGCCTGATGACCGAGATGCAGGCCATCAAAACTGCCAATCGTGACGATCGCCCCACGGTGCCGCTCGCGCACGTTGCGCGGGCCGCGGATCAGTTCCATGGTCGGTGCCCCACGTTCATCGTTGCGTCCATCACGATGGCTTCGCGCCGCCGCGATTGCGCAACTGCTGCAATCTCATGCCGGCAAACCACAAGGCTGCGCCGTAGACCACGGCGGCCGCCGCAATCGTCGCCGATAGATAGGCCGCGCGCTCGAGGGGCGAGTGCGCGAGCCACAGAGCGAGCGGCGGCGTGGCGAGCAGCAACACCGCCACCATCGCGGCATTGGCCATCGTCACCTGAGCGAGCAAACGCCCCCAACCGGCGGCAGGTGTGTAGACACCCTCTCGCTGCAAGCCGCGCCACAGCAAGACGCTGTTGACCGCTGCGGAGATGCAGGTGGAGGTCGCGAGCAGCACGAATGGCGTGGCAAAGCCGGCGTAATGCGCAGGCAACACGACCACCAGGTTGAGGCCCATGTTGACCCCGAGCGCAATCAACCCGACTCGCACCGGCGTACGCGTGTCTTGTCTTGCGAAATATCCGGGCGCTAGAACCTTGACGAGACTGAAGCCGATCAAGCCCCAGGAGTAGGCCATCAGGCCGTACTGAGTCATCTGCACGTCGCGGTCGCTGAATTGCCCGTAACCGAAGATGGTCGCCGTAATGGGTCCGGCAAGTACGAACAGACCCACCGCCGCGGGCACTACGACGATCACCACGAGCCGCAGTGCCCAATCCAGCGTCGCTGAGAAGCGCACAGTATCACCGCGGGCGTGCTGCGCCGACAGCCCCGGCAGGATCACCGTGGCGAGCGCGATGGAGAATACGCCGAGCGCAAACTCCATCAGTCGATCGGCGTAATACAGCCACGCAATGCTACCGGTGACCAAAAACGACGCGATCACGGTATCGAGCAGCAGACTGACCTGTGCCATCGAGGAGCCGACGATTCCCGGCAGCATCAGCTTGCCGATACGGCGCACGCCCTCTGCCGCCGGACGCCACCGCGGCCAGCTGAGTAAGCCGAGGCGTGCAACCGAAGGCAGTTGGAAAAGCACCTGCAACGCACCCGAGACAAACACACCAATCGCGAGCACCACGCCTGGGTTATCAGCATTTACGGCAAGCACCAGTGCAAAGAAAATCATCACCAGGTTCATGATGACCTGTGTAAACGCCGGTACGGCGAAGCGCCCGTAACTGTTGAGTACGCCACTCAGCAGCGCTGTCAGCGAAATGAACAGCAGGTACGGGAAGGTCCATCGCAGCATCTCAACGGCAAGCTCATACTTGCCCGCCTCCTGCGTGAAGCCGGGCGCAAACAGCAGAATGATCACCGGGGCCGCCAGCACGCCGATCGCCGTAACCACCGTCAACACGGCGCCGAGCGTGCCCAGCACATCGCCGACCAGTCCACGCACCTCCGAGGCCTCGCGGCGAACTTTGTATTCGGAGATGACCGGAACGAAGGATTGGGAGAATGCCCCTTCGGCGAATAGACGCCGCAGGAAGTTCGGGATCTTGAAGGCCACGAGGAACGCATCCATCAGCGTTCCGGCGCCAAAGGCCTGCGAATAGACCATGTCGCGCAGCAGGCCTGTGACCCGGGAAAGCAGCGTGGTGAGGCCCACCACCGAGGTACTCTTGAAAATCGCGCGACGCATGACCGTCCGGGCGTCAGGCGCCGCCGCGAACTAGACCGGAGCGTGACCTCTTCGGCGTTGACAACCCCCCGTCCCGCAACCAAAATACGCGCCTTTTTCGACCCAGAGCAACCACGTGGCCAACACCAAGTCCGCTGAGAAAGCCGCCCGGCAAGCCGTCAAGCACCGCGCCCGCAACATTACCCTGCGCTCACGCTCGCGTTCGGCGATCCGCAAGGCCGTCGATACCGTGGCCGGGGGCAACAAAGCCGAAGCCACGGAGGCCGTGAAGACCGCGGGCTCGCTGGTCGACTCGCTGGTCAATAAGGGTCTCGTGCACAAGAACAAGGCTGCTCGCCACAAATCGCGCTTGGCCGCGAAGCTGAAGAAGCTCGCCTAAGAATCCTGCTTAGCGGCTCGAGAGAGCCTCAGCGACGGTGCGCAGGGCGCGCAGTCGCTCCGGAAGAGCGGCCCTTGGGCCGGTATTTATTTTTCTCGGAACGCTCGAACGGCAGAACCGGAACCCGGCCCGTCTCGGACAGCGCCCGTGCGGCTGAAGGGGCTCT
>JBJTBK010000281.1:0-10714 GCA_046091245.1 Nevskiaceae bacterium
CATGCCGCACCTGCTGGTCGGCGGCACCACGGGCTCGGGCAAATCCACGGCCGTCAACGCCATGGTGCTGTCGCTGCTCTACAAGTCGAGCGCCGAGCAGGTCCGGCTCATCATGATCGACCCGAAGATGCTGGAACTCTCGGTGTACGAGGGTATCCCGCACCTGCTCGCCCCGGTCGTCACGGACATGAAGCAGGCGGCTAACGCGCTGCGCTGGTGCGTGGCTGAGATGGAGCGTCGCTACCAACTGATGGCGGCCATGGGCGTGCGCAACATCGCGGGCTTCAATCGCAAAGTGCGTGACGCCAACGAAGAGAAGAAGCCGATCAAAGATCCTGTGCTGATGCGTCGTGCGGCCAATGACCCCTCGATCGATCAGTCGCAAATTCCCGATCTCGAGCCGCTGCCGTTCATCGTGGTGATCATCGATGAGCTTGCCGATTTGATGATGATCGTCGGCAAGAAAGTCGAAGAGTTGATCGCGCGGCTGGCGCAGAAAGCGCGTGCCTCGGGCATTCACTTGATTCTCGCGACGCAGCGCCCGTCGGTCGATGTCATCACGGGTCTCATCAAGGCGAATATTCCCTGTCGCATCGCCTTCCAGGTGTCGGCCAAGGTCGACTCGCGCACCATCCTCGATCAGGGCGGCGCCGAATCGTTGCTTGGCCACGGTGACATGCTGTATCTGCCGGCGGGCACCTCGATGCCAAACCGGGTGCACGGTGCGTTTGTCGCTGACCCCGAGGTGCATCGGGTCGTCGAGGCGCTGCGTAAGGCGGGCACGCCGAGCTACATCGACGAAGTGCTTTCGGGTCCGAAGGGCGCCATTCCGGGTCTGCCGGCCGAAGAGGGTGAGGGCGGCGAGGGTGAGGGAGATTCCGAACAGGACGTGTTGTACGACGAGGCAGTGAAGATCGTCGTGACCGAGCGCAAGCCCTCGATCTCCTACGTCCAGCGCCGATTGAAGATCGGCTACAACCGCGCGGCACGTCTCATCGAATCGATGGAAGCGGCGGGCCTCGTGGGTCCTCTGCAGGCCAACGGCGGTCGCGAGATCCTCGTGCCGGCGCCTGCCGGCGATTGAGTTTCGGATGCTGCGCCGCCTAGTCGTTGTTGTGCTGCTGTGCTGCGGCGTGTGGCCACTGCAGGCGATGGCGCAGGATACCGCGCTCGATCGCTTCCTCGCGGGGCTCGGTAGTTGGCAGGCGGATTTCACGCAGACCATGACGGATGCGCGAGGTCGTTCGCGCGGACGTGAGCAGGGGCGATTAGTCGTGCAGCGACCGGGTCGGTTCCGGTGGCAGACCGGTCCCGTGGCCGCAGCCGAACCCGCGCAGGTCATGGTCGCCGATGGCCGCAATCTTTGGTTTTTCGATCGCGACGTAGAGCAGGTCACCGTGAAGCCTGCGAACGCCGCTTTGACGGTGACCCCAGCCACGCTGCTCGCAGGTACGGTCCCGTTACGGAGCGCGTTCGCGATCAGCGAGTTGCCGCGTCGTGACGGCCTCGATTGGGGCCGCGTGGCGCCGCTGCGCTCGGATGCCGAGTTTCGGGAAACGCGGCTCGGTTTTCGCGGCCTCGAACTGCGGCGCATGGAGCTGGACGACAAGCTCGGTCAGAAAGTGCTGATCGTGTTCGAGCGCATCGAGCGTAATCCTACGCTCGCCGAAACGGTGTTTCGTTTTGAGCCGCCCCCGGGCGCCGATCTAATCGGCACCCCGGTGCGCTGAGACGGCGGGCGCATGCGGCCGCTGCAGTGGGCTCTCTGGTGGGTGGTCGGCGGCGCAGCGCTGTTTGCGCTCAACCTGTACGTCTGTCTGCGTCCTTCGAGCGGCATGTCGCCCTGGTTTCCGCAGATCGATAAACTGCAGCATGCCGGAGCGTTCTTTGTCCTATCCTTCTGGTTCTTTGCACTCGTCGAGCGTCGAGCGTACCTGCGGGTGACGCTGGTCATGATCGCAGTAAGTGCGGGCATTGAAGTAGCGCAGGGCGTCATGGCGCTTGGTCGGTCGGCCGAGTGGCTGGATTTGCTCGCCGACGTCAGCGGTGTATTGATGGCGCTCGGTGTCTCTTGGCTACGACGCGACTCCTGGTTTGCGAAGGTGGAAGCATGGCTGCAGCCGACCTGACGCGACCGCTCGCCGATCGCATGCGCCCGGAGAGCCTCGGAGAGTTCGTCGGTCAGGTGCAGGTGGTCGGGCCCGGTAAACCGCTGCGCGCCGTGGTGCAATTGGGGCAGCTGCATTCGCTCATTCTTTGGGGGCCGCCGGGTACCGGCAAGACCACGCTGGCGCGGCTCATTGCGCGCGCTTCGGGAGCCGAGTTCATCGCGCTCTCGGCGGTGATGGCGGGCGTCAAGGACGTGCGCGCCGCGGTGGAAAAAGCCCAAGCCACGCGCCTCGCAGGCGGCGGTCGTACCGTGCTGTTCCTCGATGAGGTTCATCGGTTCAGCAAGTCGCAGCAGGATACGTTTCTCCCGTATCTTGAAGATGGCACGCTGATTTTCATCGGCGCCACCACCGAGAATCCGTCGTTCGAGGTGGTCAGCGCCTTGCTGTCGAGGGCGCGCGTCTACGTGCTCAAATCGCTCTCGGCGGAGGATCTGCGGACCTTGTTGCAGCGGGCACTGGCGGATGAGCGCCGTGGCCTCGGCTCCCTTCGACTGCAGATCGAGCAGTCGGCGCTCGATATGTTGGTGGCTGCGGCCGATGGCGATGCGCGGCGCGCGCTCGGTATGCTCGAGATCGCCGCTGATCTCGCTCAAGACGGGCGTATCGAGGCGGCGGCTGCTGCTGAGGTCGCAAGTGGCAGCCGACGACGCTTCGATAAAGGCGGCGAGCAGTTCTATGATCAGATCTCTGCGCTACACAAAAGTGTTCGCGGCACTGATCCCGATGCCGCGTTGTACTGGTTCTGCCGCATGATCGATGGCGGCTGTGATCCCGGGTATCTGGCGCGGCGTCTCGCGCGGATGGCGACTGAAGACGTGGGTCTTGCGGATCCGCGCGCGCTGCAGATCGCCATGGATGCATGGCAGGCCTACGAGCGCATGGGTAGCCCAGAGGGCGAACTCGCGCTCGCCAATGCAGTGGTCTATCTCGCCTGTGCGCCCAAGAGCAACGCGGTATACACGGCCTACAACGAAGCGTCGGCCGATGTGCAGAAGTACGGCACGCTGGAGGTGCCCCTGCGCTTTCGCAATGCGCCGACGCGCCTGATGAGGGAGCTCGGTTATGGCGAGGGTTATCGCTACGCCCACGCTGAACCCGAGGCTTATGCGACGGGAGAGCAGTATCTGCCCGAGGGCTTGCCGCCCAGGCAGTACTACCGCCCGGTCGAGCGCGGCCTCGAGATCCGCATCGGCGAGGCGCTCGCCAGACTGCGGGCCAAGGGGCGTACGTGAACGCGCTGCCGCTGTGGGTGGCCGTCGCCGCGGGCAGTGCGCTCGGCGGGCTCGCGCGCTTTCTGCTCTCGCGCGCTTGGCCGACTGCGCCCGGGGCATTGCCGCTCGCTACAATGGGCGTGAACGTGGCGGGGTGTTTCTTGATCGGCGTACTGTCGGTGCTGCTCGGTCGTAGTGCCCAGGGCGCCATCGTCGCTGAGTCGTGGCGCGTGTTCTGGCTGACTGGGGTACTCGGCGGATTCACGACCTGGTCGGCGTTCGCGCTTGAGTCCGTGTTGTTGACGAGCGAAGGCGCTTCGATGAAGGCCTTGGCCTACGTGCTGCTGACGGTGTTCGGTTGTCTGCTGGCTGCGGCCGCAGGTCGCTCGGTCGGCGTCGCGTTCAGCGGTTGATCCACAGGAGAGGGATGTCGTGCTCGATTCGAAACTGTTACGTACCGATACGGCTGGCGTCGCGCGCAACCTCGCGCGGCGCGGCTTTGCGCTTGACCTTGCCGCATTTGCGGCGTTCGAGGAGCGGCGCAAACAGGTACAGATCGAGGCCGATCGACTGCGCGCCGAACGCAATGCCACGGCCAAGGCTGTGGGCATGGCGAAGGGCAAGGGCGAGGATGCGAGCGCACTGCTCAAACGAGGCGAAGAACTCACGGGTCTCTTGAGCGCCGCGGAAGCCGCGCTGAACGCCGTGCAGGCCGAGGCAGATGCCTGGGCGCTCGGGTTACCGAATCTGCTGCATGACTCCGTGCCCGAAGGTCGTGACGAAAGTGCCAACCTCGAAGTGCGGCGCCATGGCACGCCGCGCAGTTTCGATTTCACGCCGCAGGATCATGCCGATCTCGGTCAGCGACTAGGGCTCGATTTCGAAGCCGCGGCGCGGATCTCTGGCGCTCGCTTTGCGGTGCTGCGGGGTGGGCTGGCGCGTCTGCACCGGGCGTTGGCGCAGTTCATGCTCGATCTGCATACCGGCGAGCACGGCTACCAAGAGATCTATGCGCCGTATCTGGTCTCGGCAGCCGCACTCGAGGGCACGGGCAATCTACCGAAGTTCGAGCAGGATCTTTTCGCTCTCAAAGGCGAGCGCGAGTTGTATCTCATCCCGACCGCCGAAGTGCCGGTGACCAACCTCGTACGGGAGCAGATTCTTTCGGCCGAACAATTGCCGATGCGTTACGTGGCGCATACCCCGTGCTTCCGCTCGGAGGCCGGCGCGGCCGGCAAGGACACGCGCGGCATGATTCGCCAGCACCAGTTCGACAAGGTCGAGCTGGTGCACATCGTGAAACCCGCTGACTCCTACGCCGCCCTCGAGCAGTTGACGGCTCATGCCGAGGAAGTGCTGAAGCGCCTTGAGCTGCCATACCGAGTGCTGGCGCTGTGCTCGGGAGATATCGGTTTTGGCAGCGCCAAGACCTACGATCTCGAGGTGTGGTTGCCGGGGCAGGGCAAGTACCGCGAGATCTCTTCCTGCAGTAACTGCGAGGCCTTCCAGGCGCGGCGTATGCAGGCCCGCTGGCGTAACCCCGAGACGGGCAAGCCTGAGCCGGTGCACACGCTGAACGGCTCGGGCATCGCGGTGGGACGCGCTATGGTCGCGGTGCTCGAGAATTACCAGAACGCCGACGGTTCGGTCACCGTTCCTGCCGCACTGCGCCCCTACATGGGCGGGCTCGAGATGCTGCGGACGGGTGCCTGATCGGCGTCAGTCGAGCTCGTACTGGAACGTACTGACGACGCGCAGCCTTTTCATGCGCGAGCCGAGATCGTCGCCGAACGCGTTGCCGTCGGCGCCTGAGATGCTGATCACACCCTGATTGGCGCTGCGCAGTCGGCCGAGTTTCGCACCGGCCTCTTTGGCGAATTGCTCGGCTTGCTGGCGCGCATTGCGCGTGGCAGCGGCCAGCAGCGGTGCCTTGACCTCGTTGAAGCCGCGCAATTGATAAAACGGGCCGTTGCCGCCCATCAGGGCAACGCCCTGCTGCACCAGCGGATCTACGGCGAGCGAGGTCTGGGTGACGAGCTCCGTGCGCTTGGATTTCACGCTGACCCGGCCGGTGCCGGTGTAGCGCAAGGGGTGGTTCTGGGCGGCAAAGTCGCGTGAGTACAGATCTTCGATCTGCAGGGCCTGAATCTCGTACTCGGTGGGCTCGAGACCGGCTCTACGGAGAAAGGCGAGTACCTGCTCGCGATCGGCGGCGAGCGCTCGCTGCACTTCGCTGAAGCTGTTGCCGCCACGACGAAATACCAGATTCCAGGTGGCGTAATCCGCGGCAACGTCCTGTTCAGCCAGCCCTTTGACGGTGATGGTGCGATCTTCGATGTGAAATCGCTCGATGCCGTCTCCGATGCTGCTGCCGGCGATGGCGAGACCCACGGCGATGAGGAATGCGGCGAGGACGGATCCGGTATTGCCCATGGTCTGCTCCAGAAGGCGGCAACCACGCCGCCGAACAGGCATAATTTAGTCCTATTCCGTCCGCTGGAACACCGGAGAGGTGGCAGAGCGGTTGATTGCACCGGTCTTGAAAACCGGCGTCCCTTCACGGGGACCGTGAGTTCGAATCTCACCCTCTCCGCCACTTCATCGCTGACGAAGTTGCTCAGCGAAAATCAGCGCCGCGCGCGCTCATTATCTTCTCCTCCATCGCTAGCGAAGTGGCTCCGTTCCGCGACTTAAGATCTCAAGGTAGCCGCTGTAAGCGAAGGCGCGACCACGCTGGTTGCCGGTAATTTCGCGCACGATTCCGAGGTCTTCGAGATGCTGCACGGACTTGGTGATCGTCGGTACTGAGATGCCGAGCTTTTTCGCAGCATCTGGAATATTGATGATCGGTTTCTGCTGCAGAAGCTGGTGGACACGCAGTGCTGAGGCCGCTGGGCGTCCTAATCGCTCGATATGAATTCGATCAGTCTCGAACAAGTTCAGAATTTCGCGCGCAGCATCGGCCGCTTGCAAGGATGTCTCGGTAATCCCATCGAGAAAAAACTCAAGCCAGGCTTCCCAGTCGCCGCGCTCTCGAACACCCTGTAGGAGTTCGTAGTATCGAGACCGGTGACTTTTAAAATAGAGGCTGAGATACAGAATCGGCTCTTTCAGGATCCCCTGGGCGCAAAGGATGAAGGTTATCAGCAGCCGCCCAAGTCTTCCGTTTCCGTCGAGGAACGGGTGAATGGTTTCGAATTGCACATGAACCAAGCCCGCCTTGATGAGCGATGGAATCTCAACCTTGTCGTCATGAATGAAGGATTCGAGGTGCGACATCAACTCCATTACGAGCTCTGGGGGCGGCGGAACGAATAGAGCATTCCCCGGACGCGTACCGCCTGCCTATCCAGTTTTGTGTCCGCCGAAACTCACCTGGCTGCTTGGAGCTCCCGCGGCCCTTCGAGAGCAGAATGTCGTGTAGCTCGCGAATCAGTCGCAGCGAGATGGGGAAGTCCGCGCGAATGCGTTCAAGGCTGTGCTCCATGGCAGCGACGTAACTCGAGACTTCCTGAACGTCATCGATCGGTACACCGGGGGCTTCCTCGTTTTCAAAGAGCAACAGATCGGAAAGCGAGGACTGCGTGCCCTCGATTTGTGACGACAGCAGGGCTTCCTTGCGCACGTACATGTATAGGAACAAAGGAGTGTCCGGCAGAATCGAGGTGACGCCGTCGAGTCGACCGAGTGCTCGATTCGCGTTCTCCAGTTGTCGATAGAGACGCGGCAGCTCAACGCTTGGGGTCGGCGGCAAGGGCGGGGGCACGAAGGCGGTCGTCGCCTCGCCAGCAGTGGAAATCGTGACTTTTCGCCCGAGTCGGGACGAGTAGGGATTCTTGGGCATATTTGGTAAAGGATCCTTGCCTTAGCGCCCTGAAAAGTAAAGGATATCAAAATATCCTTTATTAAGTAATGCACCGGCTCGGCAAGGCTCCTGTGCGCGAGGCGATGCCTTCACGATTGCTCGGTGCGTAACTGCAAGGCTTGTTGCTCTCGTATCTCGAGACTGCCAGAACATTTTTTTTCATTGGTGTGAGCAGGGCTCGTGGACGAAACCGCCGCGTCAATCTCACACACTTCGGGGGTGCGACGTTGGTCCGTTTTTCGAACTACTTAAAACTAGAGTTCGGGGCCTCGGAGCCGTTTCCTGACCATCGTTTTGCGAACTCACTCGGGGTCAGATGTCCGAGCGACCCGTGTGGACGGCAGTGATTGTAGTCCTGCCTCCACGCCTTCAAAACCTCTTTCACGTGGTCAAGCGTAGCAAACTCATTCACGTTCAGACACTCATCGCGCAGTCGTCCATTGAACGACTCGATCATTCCGTTCTCGTTGGGCTTGCCGGGTCGGATGAAGTCGAGCTTTACGCCTCGGAAATAACACCACTCGTCGAGCGCTTTGGACGTAAATTCCGTTCCGTGATCGACAGTTATCGCAAAGCGTAAACATCGCTCGAGCGCCGCCAATTGGCTTCTCCGGCGCGGTGCCGGCGTAGAAGCCGAGGGAGCCGCCGTTCGACACGGTGAGCCCCGTGTTGGCTGGCACCAGGAACGCAGCGGGCTGCGAGTCGGCATCCTCGGAGTAGGCCACGGTGAGCAAGCCTTCGAGATCGTCGGTGGGCGTGAAGCGCAGCTTGCTGCTCAAGGCTCGCGTATGTTGGCGGTTCAAGTCGTTGCCGAGGGCTATGTTGTCAAAGTAACCGCCCCAGTCACGCCAGACTCCACCAATCTGAGCGTACAGACGATCCGCGATCAGCGGCCCGGACAGATCGCCACGAACTTCATAGCGATCCTTGGTGCCCGCAGAGCCTTCGAAGAATCCACGGAATTCGTCGGAGGGTTTGCGCGTGACAAAATTCACCGCGCCGGCAAAGGTGTTACGACCGTATAGGGCGCTCTGCGGGCCGCGTGCGACTTCAATGCGTTCGACATCGGTGATGAGCAGATTCCCGCTGGAACGTCCTGCGATGTAGACGCCATCCACGAAGAGGCCGACCGGTAACTCATCCCCAATACCGGCGAGGCCCACTCCACGCATCGCAATCGACAGGTTGTTTCAACCGAAAGGATCGCTCGCTGCGAGCGAAGGAACCTGAAAAGAAAGTTTGTCGAGGGTGTTCAATTGCGACCGCTCAATCGCTGTCTCGTCAAAGGCCGCGATCGAGGCGGGAATATCCTGCAGTCGCTCCGAACGCAGGCGTGCGGTGACCACGATTTCCTCCAGTTTCGCTTCCGGGGATGGGTTCGGATCCGATTGTTGGGCGAGCGAGGGGGCTGCCAAGGCAACGACGGTCAGCGCCAGAATGGATGGTGACTTCCTCATCTTCGACTCCTCCGCGGCGAAGGGCCGCATGTCGGATCGCAAGATAGGCGCCCTCGCGGGCGTCGGCATGACCTCGGCTGTACTACCAGATATGCGTTTAAATCATGACCGGAATCGCGCAGACTTGGACACCAGGAATGCAAGGTGGGTATTGGCGAGAAGGCCCGTGGGTCTGGTGTCGGAGAGCGACTTCCGCTTGGAGGAAGTGCCGGTACCTGAGTTGGTCGACGGACAGTTCCTGGTCAAAGTAATCTTTCTGTCGCTCGCTCCGGTGATGGCGCAGTACGTGCTCGACGGTGGCGTGATCGAAAAGCCTGTAGGGCTTGGCGAGATCATGCGCGGCCGCGGCGTCGGCGTCGTGATGTCTTCTCGCCATCCCGGATTCACAGCGGGAGACGTCGTTCACGGACCGTTCGGTTGGCAAAAGTTCGCGATCTCCGATGGTAAAGGTCTCGTGTTCAAGATGCGCGACTGGGCTGGCTCCATCTCGAATGGACTCGGCGCTTTGGGTCTGACCGGGTTTACGGCCTATTTCGGGTTGTTCGATGTCGGCAGCGTACGGGCCGGCGATACCGTGCTGGTGTCGGGCGCCGTCGGTGGCGTGGGTTCGGTGGCGGGACAACTCGCCCGTATTGCAGGGGCTGATCCGGTGGCAATCGCGGGTTCACCGGCCAAGTGTGCGATCGCTGTGGAGAGCCTCGGCTATCGCGCAGCGATCGACTACAAAACCGAGGACGTGCGTGCCCGCGTGGCTGCTTTGGCGCCGCAGGGCGTTGATGTCTATTTCGACAACGTGGGTGGCGATATTCTCGAAGCGGCCATCGACAATATGGCGCAAGAGGGTCGCATCGTGGTTTGCGGCAGCATCAGCCAGTATTTGACGGGGGAGTCAAAGAAAGGTCCCGCGAATTACTTCAACATCGTTTACCGCAATGTGCGGATGCAAGGTTTTCATATCTACTCATACGCCTCTCGTTTCACAGAAGCGGAGGCGCGGCTGGCGCGCTGGATCCGGGATGGTCGGCTCCAGCCCCGCGAAGATCGTATCCACGGGCTCGAGAACATGCCGGCGGCGTTGCAGCGACTGTTCGCCAGTTCGAACACGGGCAAGCAGGTCGTACAGATCGCGGACGACGTCGCTTCCTAAGGTGCATGCTACGGGTCTGATAGATGATCTGACAGAGCCGCAGCGATCAGCGCGTAGGCGGGTGGCGAGGGGTGGAATCCATCGGCGCAGAACATCTCGGGCGCCGCCTCGAGATGCAGTGGTACGTGGCGTGCGTGGGAGTGCTGGGCGAGTGTGTCTGCCAGCGTTTCATCGAACATCTGTGCGCGGAACCCAAGGACTTGGCGCAGCGGAACTGGAAGTGCCGGAAAACTTTGCATGGGAGGCAAGCCGAGAAACAAGACGGGTGCGTTCGGCGAGTGCTGCGCGAGAGTATCGGCGAGGGATCGAATCTCGCGTGACCACTCGCTCCGTAGGCGCAGCGAGGTGACATCGTTCACGCCGGTCGATACGAGAATGACATCGGCCGCTTGCGTGGGCAGACGCTTGGCGAGACTGTGCAACACGCGAGTCGTGGTCGCGCCGATCCGACCGATGCCTGTCCACTCCACGCTGCGCTGGCTCCTGTGGGCGATCTCGCGCGCGAGGGCGGCCACCACGCAATCCTCTGCGCGCTGCGCGCCGACCCCGGCGATGATCGAGTCGCCGATTCCCAATACTCGCAGGGTCGGTCCGACGCTCGCCGACGGAGTCACTCGCCCGAACTCGACGCCTGCGGGGGCCGCGAAACGCGGCGTGCGCCGGCGGACCCACAGCGCTTGGGGTAACAGCCAGGGGACGGTTGACCAGAAGATCAAGCGGCGCGTAAGGGTTTGGGCCATTTGGTTTATGTCGGCACGTCAGGTAGAGAATCAGCCCGCGTAGCGTAGCGAACCGGAGTGGCCTATGGCCCTGAAGGTGGCGTTGATTTTGGGCGGCAGTCGCGGCATGGGGCGCGACGCCGC
>JBJTBK010000282.1:0-3291 GCA_046091245.1 Nevskiaceae bacterium
TCTCAGTGCAGCAGCGCTGCCAGGCGGCGACGCGCCGCGGCGACCAGAGCTTCGTCACCGGCGGCTAAAACGAAAGCCTCGAGCAGGTCTTCCTTACCGGGGTCGATCGCATAGCGGCGGTAGCGGCCTGCCGCTGCGAGCAGGGCGTCGATCCCTTCGCGATATCGGGTCCGCAGCAACTCGCGTGCTGCATTCACTCGGGCCGACTGGATCGCATCGGTCTCATCGGGCGACAGGGCGATTTGCACAAAATGCAGCGTCGCGTAGGCGTGTTTGACCGCCTGGGAGGATTGCGCCTGAGGTGAACGGGCCTGCAGCAGCGTACGACCGGCCGCCGGCTCACCGCTCAGTCCGAGGCATTCGGCCAGTTCGGCGGCGACCTCATCATCCTTGGGCTCATCCGCGTGCAGCGTCCTAAGCTGCTCCAGCGCTGCCGTGAGCTGCTCAGCGGCGCGGAGCGAACGTGCCGCTTGTAACCCATTCGCGGAACCGGTGGGTAGGTGGCGCCGAACGAACTCGCGAACGGCGCCGAGCGGTTGGGCGCCCACGAACTCATCGACAACTCGCCCGTCGCGGAACAACTAGACGGCGGGGATACTGCGGATAGCGTATTGCGCCGCGACGCTGCCTTCCTCGTCGGTGTTCAGCTTGACCACCTTGAGGCCTTGGGTTTCAGCCGCCAACTGGTCGAGCACGGAGCCTAGGGTTCGACAGGGACCACACCACGGGGCCCAGAAGTCCACGAGCACGGGCTCAAGACGTGAATGTTCGAGTACGGCGCTGTGGAAATTGGCGCTTGTGACGCTGCTGACCTGACTCATGCCGTGAACTCCGAAACAAGGCACAATGCCCGCGGTGAACAATTGGGTCGATGCACCATTTTTCAACTGGGAGAGACGATGATGACGAGGTTACACGGCATGGCTGCGATCGCGATCGCGCTGTTTGCGCCGCTGGCTGCTGCCGAGTGGAAAGGCAAGGGCGAGCTCGGCGTGGTGATGGCTCGAGGTAACTCTGCAGCCGACACGCTCACGACGTTGAATATCGTCTACGGGTTCTAGTCGGTTGAGGGTCCTCTCGCTCATCCCGCCGATGACGCAACTCAATACGCCGTATCCCTCGACGGCGTATCTGACGGGGTTCCTGCGCTCGCGCGGCGTGGAAGCAAGGCAGGAGGATCTGGCGCGTGGGCTTGTGCTCGAGTTGCTCTCGAGCGATGGCCTAGCTGAGGTTGTGGCGGTGATCGAGGCGAGTCCTCGCTCGTCGCGGCGACGGCTTGGGAAGCAAACAGCGCACTTCATGCGCCATCTCCCGCGTTATTTGGCGACGATCGATTCGGTGATCGGATTTTTGCAAGGTCATGATCCGACGCTCGCGCATCGGATCGTATCGCGGCAATTCCTTCCGGAGGGAGCTCGGTTCGAGAGTCTGCAGGCGTTTGACACCGGTGGGGGAGAGGATCCTCTGGCCTGGGCCTTCGGTGCGCTGGGTACGCAGGATCGGGCGCGGCATCTGGCTACCCTGTATCTGAACGATCTCGCCGATGTGCTGCGCGAGTCCGTAGATGACCGTTTCGACTTTGTTCGCTATGGCGAGCAGTTGGCCTCAAGCCAAGCGAGTTTCGACCCGCTCGCCCGCGCGCTGGCGGCGCCGCATAACTTGATTGATGCCACGCTCGATCGACTCACGCGGGATGCGTTGCAGCGTCATGCGCCGGATCTTGTGCTGATTTCGGTCCCGTTTCCCGGTGCGGTTTATGGCGCGCTGCGCATCGCGCAATCGATCAAGGCTCTGCGCCCAACGCTGCCGATCGCGCTGGGCGGTGGTTACGTCAACACCGAATTGCGCGAGCTCGCTGAGCCGAGGCTATTTGACTACGTCGACTTCGTCACGCTGGATGGTGGCGAGCGACCGTTACTGTCTTTGCTCGAGCATCTGCGTGGCGAGCGCCCTCGCGAGCAGCTTGTCCGTACCTTCGTGCGCGATGAGTCGCAGGGCGATGCGGTGCGCTACCTTGATGCCGCCGAGCCCGACCTGCCCTTTACCGAGACGGGTACACCGAGTTGGGAGGGGTTGCCGTTGTCGCGCTACCTCTCATTGCTCGACATGCTCAATCCCATGCATCGGCTGTGGTCCGATGGTCGATGGAACAAGCTGACGGTGGCGCATGGTTGCTATTGGAAGCAATGCAGCTTTTGCGACGTCAGTCTCGATTACATCTCGCGATACGAGACGGCCTCGGCAACCGTGCTGGTTGATCGCATCGATCGCATCGTGGCCGAGACCGGCCAAACGGGCTTTCATTTCGTCGACGAAGCCGCGCCGCCAAAGGCCCTCAAGGCGCTCGCTACCGAACTGCTTCGGCGGCAACGGGTTGTGAGTTGGTGGGGCAATATCCGTTTCGAAAAGTCGTTTTCGCCATCGGTGTGCCGGCTGCTCGCCGAAAGCGGCTGCATCGCAGTCTCCGGCGGACTCGAGGTGGCCTCGGATCGACTGCTGGCGCTGATGAAAAAGGGGGTCTCGGTCGCACAAGTGGCGCGTGTCACGCGCGCCTTCAGCGATGCTGGCATTTTGGTCCACGCCTATCTGATGTACGGCTTTCCGACCCAGACTGTCGCGGAGACGATCGATTCACTCGAATACGTCAGGCAGCTCTTTCAGGAAGGTTGCATCCAGTCGGGGTTCTTCCATCGCTTTACGTGTACGGTGCACTCGCCCGTGGGCCTTCACCCTGAAGAGTACGGGGTCACGCTCGTTCCGCCCCAGCGAGGGCGGTTTGCCCGCAACGACATCTCGTTCGTGGACCCTTCGGGCGTCGATCATGCGGCGCTAGGACGCTGTCTCAGCACGGCGCTCTACAACTACATGCACGGGGTGGCGCTGGATCGCGACGTGCGCGATTGGTTTCGTGAAGTGATGACAAAGCCGCCGCGGACGAGTGTCTCGCCCGATTACATCGCGCGGGCGCTGGCTGCCACGTCTTAGGTGTCACCCTGCAAGGGAAGACTATGCCAGTCACCTGTCCCGAGCGCGCGGTGCACATCGAAGTGCTGCAGCAGATCTGACAGGCCAGGGTTATGGCCGACCAGCAGCAGATGCGGCCGCTCCGCGATCTTCTGGTTAATGATGTCCCGCAGGGTGTCGAGACTCGCCAAATACAGTCGCGGTTCAAACTGTAGTTCGACGGGCGTACGCGCTCGGGCAATGTCCGCTGCACTCGCTGGGGTGTTCCATACCCGCTGCAGTGCCGCCGCACTTTCGCGAGTACGTCGCGCAGGACTCGCCAGGATC
>JBJTBK010000283.1:0-2366 GCA_046091245.1 Nevskiaceae bacterium
GGATTCGCCTTGTTCAAGTGCCCGATGACGACGCGGATCTTCTTGGCATACGGGCGCGACAGACGCATGCGATCCTGAGCGCGGCGCATTTTGCTCGCCGCGACCATCTCCATGGCCTTGGTGATCTTCTGAGTGCTTTTCACACTCGCGATCTTGGAGCGTATTTCCTTGGTACCGGGCATGTCTGCGTGTGCTCGCTCGGGGTTGCTATCAGTAGGTGCCGGTGGCCACGAAGTCTTCGCAGATCTGCTTTAGCGTCGGCTCGTGCTTCTTCAGCACAGGCTCGGCGTTGATGGCATCGAGCGAAGCTTTGTGCGTGGCCTTGGCAAACGCCTGCAAAGCGGCTTCGAAATCGACCACCTTTTTGCGATCGACTTTATCCATGTAGCCGTTGTTGACCGCGTAGATCGACAGAGCCATCTCCGCCACCGACATCGGCGCGTACTGCTTTTGCTTCATCACCTCGGTCACGCGGACGCCGCGCTCGAGCTGCCTACGGGTGGCATCGTCGAGGTCTGAGGCGAACTGCGCGAAAGCCGCAAGTTCGCGGTACTGCGCGAGCGCCAGACGAATACCGCCGCCCAACTTCTTGATGATGTCGGTCTGCGCAGCGCCACCGACACGCGATACCGAGATACCCGCGTTCATCGCAGGGCGGACGCCGGCGTTGAAAAGATCGGTCTCGAGGAAGATCTGACCGTCGGTGATCGAAATCACGTTGGTCGGCACGAATGCCGTGACGTCACCGGCCTGAGTTTCGATGATTGGCAGGCCCGTAAGCGAACCGGTCTTGCCCTTCACGGCGCCCTTGGTGACCATCTCGACGTACTCTTCATTGACACGCGCGCTGCGCTCAAGAAGACGAGAGTGGAGATAGAACACGTCGCCGGGGAACGCTTCGCGGCCCGGCGGGCGGCGCAGCAGCAGCGAGATTTGGCGGTAAGCGACAGCCTGCTTGGACAGGTCGTCATAGATGATCAAGGCGTCTTCGCCGTTGTCCATGAAGTACTCGCCCATGGTCACGCCCGCATAGGCCGACAGGTACTGCATGGCAGCAGGCGTCGAGGCCGAAGCGGCGACGATGATGGTGTGCGCCATCGCACCGTTTTCTTCGAGCTTGCGCACTACGTTCGCGATGGTCGATTGCTTCTGACCAATCGCCACGTACACACACTTTATGCCAGAGGATTTCTGGTTGATGATCGTGTCGACGGCGAGTGCAGTCTTGCCGGTCTGACGGTCACCGATGATGAGCTCGCGCTGACCGCGGCCCACAGGAACCATCGAGTCGACGGCCTTGTAACCGGTCTGCACCGGCTGGCTCACCGACTTGCGGTAGATCACGCCCGGCGCCACGCGCTCAATCGGCGCCGTGCGCGTGGTCTTCAGCGGACTCTTGCCGTCGATCGGGTTGCCGAGGGCGTCGACGACGCGACCCAGCAGTTCCGGACCCACCGGCACTTCGAGAATGCGACCGGTGGTCTTCACCGAATCGCCTTCCTTCAGCGACTTGTAGTCACCGAGAACGACGGCGCCGACCGAGTCCTGCTCCAGATTCAGCGCGAGGCCGAAAAGATTGCCGGGGAATTCGATCATCTCACCGTAGCGCACATCGGCGAGGCCATGGATGCGGCAGATGCCATCCGTGACCGACACGACCGTACCCACATTGCGGGCTTCGGTGGCCGAAGAAAACTTGTCGATGCGCTGCTTGATGAGATCGGAGATCTCGGATGCCTTGATGGACATGTGTGGTCCTCTGAAAATCCTGCGACGACTGACTTAGGCGCCAGCCATGGTGTTACCGAGTCGTTCGATGCGCCCACGTAGCGAGCCATCGACGACAAAATCCCCCGCGCGCACAACCGCACCGCCAATCAACGACGGGTCCACCGTCGTGTTCAGCCGTACCGTGCGCCGCAGTCGGCGTGTAAGAGCATCAGTGAGCTTCGCGCCTTGCTCAGCCGTCAGGGGCAACGCGGAGGTCAATGTCACGTCGACGGTGTTCTCGACCTCGGCGCGCAACGCGGCGTACTGCGCGGCGATCTGCGGCAGCAGCAGTAAGCGGCCGTTGTCGACCAACAACTGCACGAAGTTGCGCGCTTTGTCGTTACCCGCAGCACCGCAAAGCTCGATCACGAAGCCGACGAGCTCCGCTCGCTGTACGTGCGGATTGCCGACCAATGCCGCAACGCGCTCATCCGACAGCACGACGGCCGCCTTCTCGAGCAACTCGCCCCACGGTGCGAGTTGCCCTACGGCGTGCGCGTGCTCGAACGCCGCGCGGGCGTACGGCCGGGACAAGGTTGCGTCATCAGCCACGGGCGATCTCGTCAGCGAGTTTGTCGAGCAACTGAGCGTGCGTC
>JBJTBK010000284.1:0-8413 GCA_046091245.1 Nevskiaceae bacterium
GTCAGAGAGTCCAAGCGCTGAGGTGGCCATTTTCACGCGTGACGGTCGACAAATCGCGGGTCCCCGAACGGGTGCCAGCATCGTCACGACGGCGAACGGTTTCTACGCCGGGGCGCAGTACGCCGATACCTACTTAAACAAATCGGGCACGAGCGCGTACCTCGATCAGGGGTTCATTTATGGCGCGCGCGCCATCGCAGGATCACAGCTCGACAGCGATGATAAACCGGTGCTCACGCCTGCGCAGTTACTGACGGGGCGGATCGACGTCAGCGCCGTTAGCCAACTGAACTCGGGCGCGCTGCGCATCAACGGCGTGGCCGTGACCACGAAGATACCTCGCGATGGTCAGCCCAATACCGTGGTCGAGTACGCGGCGGCGATTAATACGTTGAAAGCGACGACGGGAGTTCAGGCGCAGGTCAAAAGCGAGATTCGCGCCGCGGTGCCCGTCACTAACGACCCGTTAAGCCTGTCCATCAACGGTCGCAGTTTCTCGTCCGCCACGGTGTCGGGTTTGCTCGCGGCGATCAACGCCGATGCCGCTCTGCCGACGATCGAGGCACGGCTTGAGAGTGCGGCGACGTCGAGTCTCGATGGCCGCGCGCTGAACTCGGAAGTCGTGATTGCAGACACCGCCGGTAATAACATCGTCTTGGGCAGCAATAATTTCGGCATCACGCCGAGCGCGTACGGCGCGCAGCTGGAGTTCAAGAGTTATCAGCAAGTGACGGTCGCCAACACGGCGGTCCCGTTGAGCGCTTCCTTGACGCTCAATGGCGTCACCATAGACCGCACAGCTGCCGCGGGTGAGACCGCAACACAACGCGCGAGCGGGCTGGCTGCCAGAATCAACGCCGCAGCCATCGGGGTGCAGGCGGAGGTCGTCGACAGCAATCTGGTGCTCCGCAACATCGACTCGCAGGTCGGCGCGCCGTTCACGGTGGGCCCGAACAACATCGGTGTGACGCCAGACGTATCCTTCAATGACGCACCGATCACCATCGATTTTGACCCAGCGGTGACGGGGGCGAGCAGCGCCAGCCTGCGACAGCTCGGCATTCAGCCCGGCTTCGTGATGGCCTCTGCTTTGGCAGAGGATCTGCTGGTGTTCGGAGTGGACGCGGCCGGGGAAGCGGCAGCGATTTCCCTGACGGGGGGTTACGAGAAGGGCGCTCCGTCCGCCGCTCTGGCCTCAGACCGACGCGAATACGTGCTGTCTTTCGCTGAAGCGAATTCGTACACGATCAGTGACCGCAGCACCGGCACTGCAGTGGCCAGCGGTGTGTTCGATCTGGCGGAGCGCAAGATCAGCTACGGCGATTGGCAGGTTACGCTCGGCGGCATTCCCGCCAACGGGGACTCCTTCACCGTGTCTCCCAACGCAGACCCCCGTGGCGACAATCGCATGGCCGCGGCCATTGCTCGGCTGCAGGACAACAAACAGCTGCTTGGTAACGACCAGACGGTTCAGCAGGAGTACGAGAACATCGTCGACCGCGTCGGTGCGTTGACGGTTCAAGCTGAGATCGGTCGCGATGCGACGCGCGTGGTGAAGGATTACGCCCGCGAAGCGCGCGAGCGGGTGTCCGGGGTCAACCTCGACGAAGAACTTGCTGATTTGCTCCGTTACCAGCAGGCCTATCAAGCCAACGCCCAAGTCATTCAGGCGGCCAGTCGGATATTCGACGCCCTGTTGCAGCGATTGTGAGGATTGCTCGATGCGTGTTTCGACGGGAATGATTTATAGCCAGCTGACGGAGCGCATGAGCGATAACTCCGCAGAGATGGCCAAGATGCAGGCGCGGTTGTCGCTGGGTACCAAGTACACACGACCCTCCGATGCGCCAGACGACGTCGCTCGTGTGCAATCGATCGAGAGTCGACTAAAGCGTCTCGATACCGATGTCGAGTCAATTTCTCGGGCGAAAATTGGCGTCGATGCTCAAGCCAAAGCCATGCAGGCGGCGAGTGAGTTGATGGACCGGTTGAAGGAAGTCGCGTTCCAGGCGGCAAATACGACCATCGGTGAGGGTCGTCGGCAGGCGTTGGCTGAAGAAGTTGATTCCATTCAGCGTTCGTTGATCGACATCGCCAACACTCGCGATGCCGACGATCGGTACGTGTTCGCGGGCATCAATTCATCGGAACCGCCCTATGCGCTGAACGCAGACGGCTCAGTGGTCTACAGTGGCGCCTCGGCGCCCCTGCGCGTGCGAGTCACCGACGTCGGCTTTGAAGACGTGGCCGTTCCGGGACCAACGATCTTCAAACCGATCACCAATGGCGCGATCTCCACCGGGTTCTTCGAAGTCATCGGCGATTTGGGCGATGCCTTGCGCGATAACAACGAATCCGCGCGAGTACAGGCGCTGTCGGATGTCGATCAGTTGGTGAGCAACTCCAGCGCTGCGCTGGCGCGCGTCGGCGGTACGCAGCAGCGACTGGAGTTGATCGAGCAGCAGGCGCGGGAGACCACGATCCGTGCGCGTGACACGCTGTCATCAATCAAAGACCTCGATTATGCGACGGCGCTGACAGACCTGCAGAAGCAGGAAGTCTTGTTGCAGGCCTCTCAATCGATGATGGCGCGAATGGCGCAGTTGTCGTTGCTCGATGTGATCCGTTGAACTGAGGCACTACGGCAGTGGCTACCGCAAACGTTCTAACCAGTCTCGGCGCCGCCGACCTCGATACGAAGCAACTCGTATCGGATTTGGTCAGTGCCGTGAAAGAACCGCGGCAGTTGCAGATCGATAGCAGCAAGAAAAAAGCCGAGGTGGCCGTATCCAGCCTCGCGATGCTCAAAAATGCGCTGACGAGTCTGCAAACGGCTGCCACCGACCTCGGCAGCGTGGGCGAACTGAATAGACTCAGTATCACTAACTCGAACTCGAGTGCCGTGGTGGCCGAGGCCGGATCTGACTCCATTGCGGTCCCCGGCAATCACACCTTGTCGATCACCCAGTTGGCGCAAGCCAAAAGGGTCGCCTCGGTCGGATTCGCCGCGAGCACCACGGTCGTCAGTGACAGTGCATTCACTGTGACACTCGAGGCCGGCAAGCCCATCACCATTGCCGCGGGCACCACGGTGGCGGTAATGGTGGCCGCAATCAACGGCGCCGGCGGCGCCGTGACGGCTCGTCTCGTCAACACGGGGGTCGGTGCGACTCCCTACAACATCGTGCTGGAAGGCGCCTCTGGAGCGGCTAATACTTTTACAGCCGTGGACACCGCGGCTACCGGGGTGCCTACGGCGTTTGCCGCGAGCACCTCGACCCTGGGCATGAGCAGTGTGGCGGGGCTGCGCGTCGGTAGTTCGATCAGCGGTACCGGCATTGCGGCGGGGACGACGATCACGGCCATCGATTCGATCAATAAAACCGTCACCCTGTCGGCGCCTACGACGTCGGCCTCTGCGGGGGCGTACACCTTCAGCCTGTTCCCGACCACCCTGCAGAGTGCTCAGGACGCCTCGTTCACGCTCAACGGCATGGCGATGACGCGTTCGAGCAATGTGGTTAGCGATGCACTCGATGGCGTCACCCTGAAACTCAACAGCGTGACCGGCAGTGCGGTACAACTCGGAGTGTCGTTCAACGCCACCGACATCAGTGCCGCAGCGCAGCGCTTCGTCGACGCCTACAACGTGCTCACGGAGTTCATAACCGTCGCGACGGGCCCGGCGATCAAAGACAACGATTTGTCGGGGACGTTACAAAACGATACCTCGGTCCGGGCCTTGAAAGCGACGCTACGCTCAAAGCTCACGGCCCGCTCATCGAGCGCCAGTGGCAACGCCACCCATTGGAGCGTCTTGGGCATTTCTCTCGATCGTGAGGGCGTTCTGCAGCTCGACGCGGCGAAGTTCAAGTCGACGTTCGAGAAGAACCCCACGAACGTGGTCAAGGCCTTGTCCAACAACGCCAGCGAACCGTACATCTATTCTGGCTCGGCCAGTGGCTTGGCGGGCGACATGGCGATCGCCGCCTACGGCATGGTGCGCAGCACGGGCGTTCTCGCCGATGTCACCAAGTCGTACGAAGGCAAGCTCAGTCGCCTTGAGACCGAGCAGAGCAAACTCGACAAACAGATCGAAGCCATCACGGCGCGCTATGAGCGCCAGTTTTCTGCCCTGAACGCTGTGCTCGCAGAGTTCAAGGCGACGTCGAAACGTCTCGACAGCACCTTTAATCAAAACAAGGACTGATGCGTCCTCGCAACTGGAGAATCAGCATGGAATCCCAATCCCACACCTCGGCCGCCGATCTCAACGAAAAGATCGTCGCAGCGCGTCGCTACGGTCATGCACAGCAGGCACTCCTCGAGGCCATCGTCGAGGAGCGAGCCGAGCACGTCATCCGTCACGGACTCGATGTGGTTCGTATCTGCGGTGCGATGTTCAATGGCACCAATCCGGACGCCACACGCTTTGCGGAGGAACTCTCGCCGCGCTCCATCACCGATACCGCCGCCTTTCTCGGGCTTTACACGGTCATTCGTCAAACGGACAAACTGCTCGGAGAGTGGTTGCAGACGGCCAATGTGGGACCGGTGGATCGCATCTTTGGCCTCGATGTCGACCCGCGTAACGACGTGATTGTCGTCGCTGGCGCGGAAGCCTCGGGCGTCACGGCCGAGTTGCAGCATCGCGGCTACGCCCGTGTGCTGCGCTGGGAGGCGATGTGCCAGGACGCAGCGCCGACTGAAGGCGATCCGATCCGCATCGATGCGGCGTTCGAGTCCATCGCTGATCTTGCCGTGTGCCGACCCAGCAAGGTCTGGTTGTTGTGGCGCGAGGGTGCCACCTGTCCGGACACGGTTCGCGCCGTGCTGGATGATCGGTTGCGCCGCGCCCTGATGAACCGTCACACCGTGGCGAGTCTCGGTGATCGTTGGGCGCGGCAGTTCGTGCAGAACTTGCCGGCGATCGCGCGACGCGGCCGCGACTTGGGTCAGCTTCGTGGCGCGTTTGCCGGTCGCGGAGCTGTCATCGTCGGCGCGGGTCCCTCGCTCGACGGGTCCATCGAGTGGCTGCGCCAGCAGTCGACGCGTCCGTTGATCATCGCGTCACACAAGGCGGCCAAAGCCTTGCTGCGGGCCGGGATCGACCCCGACTTCATCGTCATGCTCGATCCGAAGCAAGGCGCGCGCCACCTCGCTGGATGCGACTTGTCTCGCGTGGCAGCGTTTATCACCGAAGTGGCGGTCGATCCGCAAGTGCTCGACCACGGCGATTTGCCGCTGCTGCCGTACTGTTCGGGGGAGGAGACGCTGGGTCTCGTATCGGCGGTGGGCGACTTGCGTATTCCGCTCGTACGATCGGGCGGCAGCGTGCTGCATATTGCCCTGCAGTTTGCCCGGTTGGTGGGTTGCGAGCGCATCAGTCTCGTGGGCGCAGACTTCGGGTTTCCTGGCGAGCGGCTCTATGCGGGCGGAGCGGGCGAGGGCGATACCCTCGAACTGTCGTCAGACCGTCGCACCTACGTGCGTCGGGCGCTGGACGGTAATAGCCGTGCGGGCCTGCTCATCGGTGCCTTGGCTAATGACGGCAGCGTGATCCCGACCACCATCGAACTCGATCATTACCGTAGTTGGGCGGAGCAGATGTTCGTCGAATGGCGACGCGATTGCCCGCAGTTGGAGGTGTTCAACCTGTCGAATGTCGGGGCACAGTTGGCCGGCGCCGTATGGGTCGCCGACCCGACGCAGCACGTCGCCTCGGCGGAGTCGGTCGACTCGCTCACAGTGATGCAGTCCATCGCGGCGTTCATGGCCAAGCGTGACGAGGAGCGAGCGCTTGCGTCGCGACTGCGTACCAAGGTTCGCAAGCTTCGGGCCCTCGGTCAGTCTTGCGCCCGGGCGGCCTCGTCAGCGCGCAGCGGCTGCGCTCACGACCTGCGTGCGTATGCCGAAGTGGCCGAACACGCGGTCGAGTGCCCTGAGGTGTCGCTGGTGTTGACGCGACGCCTGCAAGTGATCGACGAGCAATCGCAGCGTTCCACCATCGACGCGCCGCAGCGTTTACTCGAGTTGGCCGAGGCCACCGGCGAACAGGCCGACAGCGTGGCCAGCTTGTATGCCGCGGCGGCCCGAAGTCTGTCGAAAAAGTCGTCTGGCCGTGTCGTGGCGCGAGGTAACTAACCATGGGCGCCCCGAATAAACTCAAGGCTGCGGACAGCACCGAGTTGGTGTCTGCGGCACTCAACGAGAAGCTCGCAGCGGCACGCGCCTACCAAGCGGCACAGAAGGGTCTGATGACCTTGATCGTGGACGAGGCGGACGAGGCGACCCTGTGCCATCACATGGGAGTGCTGCGCGTGGCCCGGGCCATGTTCAACAACACCCAGGCGTTTAGCGACGGTGACGCACCGACCGCGGATGGAGCATCCATTCAGGCGACCTTGCAGTTCGTCGAGCTGCTGGTCGACATCCGTACCAATGACCAGCTGATTCTGGAGTGGTTGCAGTCGGCCGAGCGCCCCTCGCTGACGGATATCGAGCGGTATGTCGATCGGGCCCTCGAGATCTCTGCGGATCCGCGTTACGACATTTATGTCGTGGCGGGCGAGGCGGCGAGCGACATCATCGCCGCCCTGCAGCAGCGTAACTGCGCGCGAATCCTCGAGTGGACAGCGATCCGCGCGGAAGCCGAGGAGGGTGTCGCGGCGATCGAGGGTGATGACGCCATCGATGTACGCAAGACGGACCAGGCGTTGGCGGCGATTCCGGAACTGACCGTGTGTCGTCCCCAGCGAGTGTGGTGTCTGTGGGGCCCCGAAGCCCACTGCCCGATGTCGATCCGCGAGGCACTCGATGCGCGCTTGCGCCGGATGATGATCAATCGCAACACCATCGGTGCTTTGGGTGCCAGTTGGGCCAAGCAGTTCATCCGCAACCTGCCGAGCCTCGTGCAGCATGGTCGCAATACGAGCACGTTATTCGATTCGATGCCTGGTTCCGGTGCCATCGTGATCGGCGCGGGCCCTTCGCTCGATGAGCAGATCGAATGGATCAAGGCGCAGACACCCAAACCGGTGATCATCTGCGCGTACAAGGCGCTGAAGTCGCTGGCGAAGCATGGGATCACACCGGATTTCGTGGTGATGCTCGACCCGAACCAGCAGCTGCGACATCTTGAAGGCGTCGATCTGCAGCAGATTGCCGGGTTTGTCGTCGAGGTGTCGGTGTGGCCCGAGGTGCTCGCGAAAATTGATCGGCCCATCCTGCCGTACTTTGCCGGCGATGGCACCCGTATCTTGGCCGAAGTATTTGGTCGGGTTCGTCTGCCCATCATCCCCACCGGTGGCAGCGTGTTTCATACGGGCATGCAGCTGGCGAAAATCCTCGGCTGTACTGAGGTCACCATCGTCGGCGCCGACTTTGGCTTTCCGGACGATCGGCTGTACGCCGACGGTGCCGGCACGGGCGACACTTTGAAAGTTGCAGCGGACAAGCGCAGCTACTTGCGACAACCCCTCGATCAAAGGGCGCGCGCGGGCATGCTGATCCAGACCACCGCGAACGACGGATCGAGTATGGCGACTTCGCTCGAGCTCGACTCGTATCGGCTGTGGACGGAGGAGTTCATCCGCGAGTGGCAGCGACGCTCACCGGTCAAGGTGTACAACCTCGCACCGAAGGGGGCGCGCCTCGAAGGGGCGGAGTTCGGCGAGGCCGCCGCGCATCGCGCAGCACCGGCCAGTCGGCCCGCGATGGACGTCACGGCCGAGGCGCCGCAACTCGTCAAGCCAAGTTCCGTGAACGGCGCACTCAAGGGTCGACTGAAGCGCAAGATCACCCGTTTGCGGGCGCTCGGCAAAGCCTGCCACCGCGCCATCTCCGACGCGCGCAAGCGGCCGGCGTCGGACCTTTCCATGTACGTCTGAGTCGTCAAGCGTGCGGCGTCCTGCCCGGAAGTGTCGCTGCTGCTGAACAAGCAACTCGCCGAACTCGACGAGCAGGCCAAGCGCACGACGGTCGATGTACCGCAGCGTCTGCGTGGACTGATCGAGCAGGCCGAGCAACAGGCGACCGAGACGGCCGAGCTGTACGTCGGCGTCGAGCGTCAATTGACCCACATTGCAACGGTGAGGGCCTCATGAAACCCCTGCGCATTTTCGTCGGCTGGGACAGCCGGGAAGACATCGCCTACCAGGTCTGCCGACGCTCGCTCGAACAGCATGCGTCGATCCCCTTGCAGGTGATCCCCATTCGTCAGGATGAGCTTCGAGCCCGCGGGGTGTATCAGCGCGGAGCGGACCCTTTGTCGTCCACGGAGTTTTCGTTCACGAGATTCTTGACCCCGTACCTCGCGGGCTACAAAGGCTGGGCCGTGTTCGTGGACTGCGACTTCTTGTTTCGAAAAGACGTGGCGGGGCTGCTCGACTACCGCGACAGCAGTAAAGCGCTC
>JBJTBK010000285.1:0-15961 GCA_046091245.1 Nevskiaceae bacterium
GCGCAGCACAACCGCGAGATTCATGGCTTCGTAGACGCTGCCAATGTTGGTACCACCATCGCCGACGAACGAGACAGCCACCCACGAAGCACCCATGATGGAGGTCGCAAGTGCGGCACCGACGGCAATCGGCGCGCCGGCGCCGACCACGGCGTTGGCCCCGAGCATACCGCGGCTGAAATCGGCGATGTGCATCGTGCCGCCCTTGCCGCGACACAGACCTTCGGTCGAGCCCCACAGTTCTTTCATCATGGCGATGGGGTCGCAACCCTTGGCCAGGCAATGTCCATGGCCGCGATGGGTACTGATGATCTTGTCGTCGTCGGTCAGGTGTTCGCATACTCCGACCGCGATCGCTTCCATGCCGGCATAAAGATGCGTAAATCCGGCGATCTGCCCAGTTTGGAACTCGACGCGAGTACGTTCCTCGAACTCGCGCAGCAGTCGCAGGCGACGGTAAGCGCCGAGCAGTTGGTCACGTGTCATGGTGTGGCATTCCTCACTGGTTCCCGATGGGTTAACTGCGATTCACCAGACGGGCCAGAGCGCGCTCGAATCGCAGTAAAGTGTCCTCGACATCCGCATCATTCATGGCAGAACAAAGATTGAATCGCGCACCGTTCGCCATCAACACGCCTTCCTGCTGCAGCAGCACGGCGAGTCGAGCCGACATCCCCAAGTCCTCCGCAGCAAGATCGCTCGGCGAGTGCGCCACCTCGAGATCAATGATGCGTAGGCTGAATATGCCGCACGGCCCCTGCAGAAGGCAGGGTACGCCATGCTGACGCAGCAATACGGCCAGTTCACGCATCAGTCGTGTTTGCACGGCCTCGATGCGTTCGTAATGACCGATCTCCTTCGACTGCAGCAGCCTCATGGTGGCAAGGCCGGCGGCCATGGCCAGCGGAAAGGCGTTGAAGGTGCCTGCACCTGTGACGCGTTGCTCGCGGAGCACGCGCAAAACATCTCGGCGCCCGGCAACGGCAGCGAGCGGCAAACCTCCGGCCAGCGCTTTGCCGAGCACCGCCAGATCGGGTGTTACGCCGAAAGCGCCCTGCGCCCCTGACAGTCCGACGCGAAACCCGGTGATTACCTCGTCAAAACATAGCAACACCCCGTAACGATCACACAGTTGCCGCACCGCGTGTAGATAACCTGGCCGTGGTGGGCAGCACGCGTAGTTGCACATCACTGCCTCCATCAACACGAGGGCGATATCGCCCGAATGTTCACGCAGTAGCGCCTCCAGGGCTTCGGCATCGTTCCAGGGTATGCAGAAGGATTCATCGGCGGACGGTTGCCACTATCCCTCGCTGGAATGGACCGCGACATTGTCCATCCACCCGTGGTAGTGACCCACAAAAGAACGAACCGACTGCGGCTGCTGTACGTCCTCGCAATGCGTATGGCGAGTTGATTGGCCTCGGTGCCAGAGATGGCGAAGCGTACGTTCTCCGCACAGGGCAGCACGGCAGCGATCGATTCGGCCAATTCAATTTCGGTGGTCGTGTGGGCGCGGGCCGAAGTCACGCTGAACAGCCGATGCAGTTGTTGCTGGACGGCATCCAGATAGATCGCATTGGAGTACCCAAAATCGCCGGGCCCATCCCTAACGTGAAGTCGATGTATTCGCGGCCGTCGGCATCGCGCACCCGTGCGCCATGACCGGAGGTCAAAACGAGCGGCGGTGGCGCGTTCGGACCGGCCCGCAGATTGGACTGGGTGCCGGGCATCACCCGAGCAGCCCGCGCGAGCCAGTCGGCGACCGAGTGTTGATCCGGTGGGCTATCACTCACGAAATAGGGACTCCATGAAAGATGGGTAGTTTCGCCTGTTCTTCTGCTAGCGCGGTTGCCGCGGACGGCGGCGAATCCCAATTCCGAAAACAATAACCCTCTCTCGCAACTCGCCCGTCACCGCATCGCCGCGGAATTACGCCGCTTGGCTCCAAGCCGCGCAGGGCGAAAATGGTTTATGGTTCGGCAGTGAACAGACCGAACGTCCTGCTTATCATCACCGACCAGCATCGGGCTGATCATCTCGGCTGCTACGGCAATCGCCAGGTGCGGACACCCCACCTTGATGGCCTCGCTGCGCAAGGCCAGCGCTTCGAGCGCTGCTATGTGGCTAACCCGATCTGCATGCCCAACCGTGCCACGTTGCTTACGGGTCGCATGCCCTCCGTCAATGGTGTCCGTCACAACGGCGTGCCGTTGCCGCTCGAGTCGATGACCTTTGCCGAAGTCATGCGGCGGGCTGGATATCGAACCGCGCTGATCGGCAAAGCGCACCTGCAGTCGCAGTCGCGGCGGGAAGTACCGGACCCGCTGCTGTTTCCGTCTATGCGTCCCAACGAGCATAGCCGTGAGCATTGGCCGACTGCGTTACCTGATGTGACCGACGATCCTCGCTACCTCGCCGAGCGGGAGGAACTATGGGCCGCTGAGCCCCATCGCTCGATCGCTGTCCCCTATTACGGCTTCGAGCATGTGGAGCTTGCGTGTGGCCATGGCGATCAGGTCGGCGGCCATTACCGCGCGTGGGCGCGTGCGCGGGTGCCACAAATCGACCAACTCATCGGACCTGCCAATGCTTTACCGGGCACCGCTCAAGCACCGCAGTCTTGGCGGACGGCTGTGCCTGAGGAGGTCTATCCGACGTCCTTCGTCGAGCAGCGCACGGTGGAAGCGCTCGAGCGCTTCGCGGCTGGCGGCGATGCGACCCCGTTCTTGCTGCAATGCTCGTTCCCGGATCCGCATCATCCGTTCACGCCTCCGGGACGCTACTGGGACATGTACGACCCACGCGATGTCGAATTGCCGGTCTCATTCGGACATGTCGATCTGGCTGAGCCCGCACTGCTTCGCCGCCTGCGGGCGCTCAGTGCGCAGGCGAATTTCGTGCCAGGTCGGTTTTGCACTCAGTTCGTTGGCGAGGAGGCGCTACGCCAGGCGATTGCGTTGAGCTATGGGTCGGTCAGCATGATCGACGATGCCATCGGGCGAATTCTCGCCACCTTGCGTCGACTTGGGCTCGCGCAAAACACCGTTGTGGTCTTCACATCTGACCACGGTGATCTGATGGGTGATCATTCATTGATCTTCAAGCAGGGCTTCCACTATGACGGCGTGATCCGGGTGCCATTGATTTGGAGTGATCCGACTTCCGTGAAACCCGCCGTTCGCAGTGAAGTGGTGAGCACGCTGGATCTGGCTCGCTCGATTCTGGAACGGGCGGGGCTCACGGTGCCCGTCGGCGTACAGGGCATCAACGTAATGGATACAATCTGCAGTCGCGATGGAGTGGTGATTGAAGAGGACGAGCTGCCCATTCATATGGGCGAGCTCGGGCCGGTGCGGCTCACGAGCTATGTCGATCGGCGTTGGCGCCTGACGCTCTGGCACGGCGAGCCACACGGCGAGCTATTCGATCGCAACGTCGATCCTTACGAGTTGAGAAATCTTTGGAACGATGCTGGCTCCGCGGCGGTACGAGCGGAGCTGACCGAGCGCCTGCTGCGCGCAAGACTTCATATGATTGACGTGCTGCCGCTCGCCCGTCGCTCCGCCTGAGCTTTCAATCATCAGCACACCCGACGATGCGAGACCGTCTGCGATGGCGAGTGTTGCTGCTTCAGGCGGCTAATCTTTGTTCCGGTCTTGGAAATGCCATGGTGACGATTGCGATTCCATGGCTGGTGATGGATCGCTTCGACTCGCCCAAAGTCGCAGGTCTTGTGCTGGCAGCCGCGTCGTTGTCGCCGCTGTTGATCACGCCGTTCAGCGGGTGGTTGATCGATCATCTTGGGCGTCGACGGGTCAGCATTGGTGCAGATGTGCTGTCGGCGCTGTCGGTATCGGCCATCCCTGTCGTTGCCCTATTGATTGGTCTGACGCCCGCGACCGTGTTTGCGCTTGCCCTACTCGGTGCTCTGTTCGATCCTGCCGGTTACACGGCACGCAAAGCGCTGCTTACCGATACCGCGCGCGTCACCGGAACGGGACAGCGCCGACTCAATGGCATCCACGATGGGGTTTTTGGTATTGCGTGGGTTGCAGGGCCTGCGCTGGGCGCGTGGTTGATCGCGGGATTCGGTGTAGTGAGTCCCTTCTGGTGTGCCGCATTGCTGTTTGCAGTGTCTGCTGGCTGCATCACGTTGCTACGCGTCGACAGTGAATCGCAGAGCACCACGGGTGAATCCGGCTTACTTCTCGGCTTCACGGTTTTGTGGCAAGACCGGGTGCTGCGCACACTGACGATCGCGCTCGTCACCATCGCCATGATCTACCTTCCGACCGAGTCCATCGTGCTGACCGCCTATTTCGAGCAGCAGGGTGATCCGAGGAGTTTCGGTGTCGTGATCTCCGCGCTCTCGGCGGGTGCGACGGTGGGTGCGTTGGGTTTCGGATGGTTGAGCGAGCATCTTTCGTCTTCTAGGTTGCTGCGCATGATCATGGCGGGCACTGCATCGAGCATCATCCCGATGGCTTTTCTGCCCTCCCTGCCATGGCTCACTGCAGCGGCATTTTGCCTCGGTTTTTTTTGGGGCCCGCTGAACCCTCTCGTCACCACGCTTGTTCAACAGCGGGTGCCAGCCGAGCAGCACGGGCGGGTGTATAGCGCGCAGATCTCGGTGCTTTATGCCGGCCCGCCGCTTGGCATGCTGGCGACCGGCCATGCCGTTGAGCGTTGGGGTGTCGCCGACGCTTACCTCGCGCTGGCTATCGTGCTCGTCGTCACCGCGATTGTGGTCTTGCGTGCAAAGTCCTTGCGACAGGGTCTCTGACGGCTTTCGAAGCGAACTAGCGGAACTCCCGGCGCGGCCGGATCTCCTCGCAAACTGGCCTTATCGCCGCGTTTCCGTTGTCTGCTCCCGCGATACGGTTATCGCAGGGGTTACTTCGAAACGATGGAGTGAGTTACATGAAGGCAAGGTCACGAAAGATGGCTGTCGACCGGCGATCGCAAACCTTGGTTGGCGCTGCAGTGGGAGCCATTTTGGCATCGGTGGCGTCGGGGCAAGAGCGGTCGGTACCGTTGCTCGAAGAAATCACCGTCACCGCGACGCGACGCGAGCAAACGGTACTCGAGATTCCTCTCAACATCTCGGTAACTAGCGGCGAGGACTTGCAACGACTTGCCGTGCGGGACCTGACCGGCATCGCAACGCACGTTCCGGGTTTGGTCGTTACCGACGCTGGTGTCCGCAGCAACGGCACCAACAACTCATTCATCATTCGGGGTATCAACGCGGGTTCCGTCGGTGGCGGCGGGTTCCAGAACTTGTTAAGCGCGTCCGTCTCGACCTACTTGGATGAGACACCAATGTTCGCCAATCTTCGCCTGACCGATGTTGCGCGGGTCGAGGTTTTGCGTGGGCCACAGGGCACCCTGTACGGTGCGGGATCGGTCGGTGGAACGCTGCGTCTCATCCAGAACCTGCCTGACACACGCGCCACCCAGTTCAAAGTCGCAGCCGAAGGCGGAACACTCGCCCATTCAGATGATCTCGACTACCGTGTCGATGCGCTCGCCAACCTCCCGCTCGGCGACCGGTTTGCCGTCCGCCTGTCAGCGGGCTATGAGCAGCTCGCCGGGTTTATCGATGCGCGAAGCTCTGTCGTGGTAGACGCGAACCGGGTTCCGGTGCTTGCCAACCCGGCGAATCCGGTCGGCAGCACGTTCAAGACTGAGCAGATCAAGGACCTCGATTCTTCCAAGACGTGGTTCGTTCGCGCCTCTGCGTTGTACGATTTCAGTGATACCGCGCGATTGGTGGTTTCCTATCAGCACCAAGATGAACGCGCGGACGGCTTCTCTTCCCAGCAGCTGAACTCCGTGGAATACACGATGGGGCGGCGGGTCACGGATGAACCGTCGCGGCGTAAGGTCGATCTCGTATCGGCGACCGCGACGGTGGATCTCGGCTTCGCGACCCTTACTTCAGCGACCGGCTACTTCGAGCAGGGCGAAGATACCGTCACCGACGGCAGCATTTTCCCGATCATCTTCGCGCCGTATTACGGTTACTACCCGCGAATCACCCTGCCTTCTTTTAACGAGTTCGGCAGCGAGTCGCTGACGCAGGAGTTTCGGTTGGTGTCGAATGGCGAGGGCGCGTGGCGCTGGACAGCCGGCGCCTACTATCAAGATCTGCAGTCGACGGCTTACCAACAGCAGTTGCTGAAGGGTATCGCGGATTGGTCGGAGCTGCCGGGTACAGGGTTCGGGCCGTTCCCGAAATTCGGTGACGTACAGGAGTACTTTGGTCTGCTTCGTCCGAGCGCAATCCGACCCAAAGATATGGCATCAATCACGGCTCGCACGGTCAAGTTCGAGGATAAAGCCCTGTTCGGCGAGGTATCTTACGAGATCACGGACGCTTGGTCGGTTACAGCCGGTGCGCGCGTTTTCTGGCAAAAGACCTCGCAGGATCTTCTCGTGGAGCTGCCGTTTTTTGGACCGCTTGTTGCCTCAGATGGAAATATCTTTGGTCGCAACCGCAACGCCAATGCGGTCTCCTTCAACGACCAAATCTTCAAATTTAATACGGCGTACCGAGTGTCGGACGACACTCTGCTGTATGCGACTGTCGCCGAAGGCTTTCGTGCGGGCGGCGCCAACTCCTACCCGGTAGGCACTTGCGCGTTCTGCGATCCGCCCAACTTCCTCACTTACGATCCGGATACCGCCACCAACGTCGAGATCGGCATTAAGGGGCGTTTTTCCGATACGCTGCAATACTCCGCTTCCGTATACCGAATCGATTGGGACGAGATCCAATTCGAGACGGCGTCGGCCTCGACGAGCGCGATCATCGTCAACGGTGGTAAGGCACGCTCCCAAGGCACTGAGTTGGAACTGCTCTGGGCTCCTGCCGTAGGCACGGTCGTGACGGCCGGCTACAGCTACACGGACGCAGAACTCACGCAGAATGTATTGCTGCCGGTTGGTGGGCAGCTTGCCCCCGGCGCCGGCTTCAAGGGGAACCGACTGCCCGGGGTCTCAAAGCAGCAGTTCAGTGGATCTGTCGACCAACGCTGGTCGATGGCTGGCGGACGCGCGCTACTGCTCAACCTCAATGCAGCATACCGTAGCGATTTCCCCAACCGATTGTCGCCGCGTGCAGCGGATTACCGGCTGTTCGACGGGTTCTGGACCGTGAATGCGTCTTTCGGAGTCGAGCTGAGCGAGAACCTGCAAGTGCTTCTTTACGGCCGCAACCTGAACGACGAGAAGGGCATCTCCGCCTACGCCAATCCGACCTTCACGGGAGCAGGCGGAGCGAAACCGCCGGCGGAGTATCGTTCGGAGTCTTTGCGGAGGCCGCGGACGCTGGGACTCAGGGTGGCTTGGCAGTTCTGAGGGCACGCGGCGCGCCGGGCTTGGCGTAGCATCGTCGCTGAGTCATGAACGTCGCTGAGTTATGAACAAGGAGCGGCATATTGAGGTGGCCCGAGCGCATCAGGCTTGGCGCGCGGGAGATACTCGCGCGGCGCGATCTGCGCTTGATCGCGTGAGCCGAGAGGCGCGTGACGATGCTCGCCTGCAACATGCCATCGGGTCGTTGTACAGCCTGATGGGTCTGCATCATGAGGCGCTGGCAGCCGCTTCACGCGCCGTCGAACTTGATCCGCAGCATGCACCCTATCAGTTCAATCGCGCCGCGCTGCTGCGTTTCGTTGGGCGCATCGACGAGGCCGAGGCGACCTACGACCGCGCGCTCGGGCTCGATCCGAGTGACCATGAGGCCTGGCTGAACCGCACCGAGCTGCGGCGGCAGACGCCTGAGCGTAACCACATTGCTACGCTTGAAGCCTTGGCAACGAAGCCCTTCACGCATCCGCGTAACGAGGTATTCATCCGCTACGCGCTCGCTAAGGAGCTCGAGGATGTCGGGCGTTACGCGGAGTCTTTCGTTCAACTTCGCGCAGGCGCCGCGCTGCGTCGGCGCCATATCGACTACGACCTCGCGCGCGACTTGCAGACGGTCGACCTCATCATCGATGCGTTACCGGCATCGCGCTTGGCTGGGGTGCGCGCCGAGCAGCCGGTTGGCCGACCGATCTTCGTGGTCGGCATGCCGCGCACCGGGACGACATTGGTAGAGCGGATCTTGGGCAGTCACCCCGAGGTGCACGGTGCGGGTGAGCTGCTGTCGTTCCCAGAGGCCTTGGTCGCGGCGGTAGAGCGTTCGGCTGGACGCAGCGGTCTGTCGCGCGAGGACATGGTGGCTACTGCAGCGCGCGTTGATCTGGCTCAGGTTGGCGAGGACTACCTCGCGCGCGCAGCGCGCGCCGCCGAATCCATCGGCACACGCCCGCGATTCGTCGACAAGCTGCCACATAACTATCTCTACTGCGGTCTCATCCAGCAGGCGCTGCCTGGCGCGCGCATCGTGCATGTGGTCCGCAACCCGATGGCGAGCTGCTACGCGATGTACAAGGCACTGTTCCGGCAAGGCTATCCGTTCTCCTACGATCTGGAAGAACTCGCGCAGTTCTACGCCGGATACCGTCGGTTGATGGAACATTGGCGGACCGCGATGCCAGGCGTGATTCACGAATTGCGCTACGAGGAGTTGGTGCGCTCGCCGCGTGAGGTCACGGCGGCGTTATTGGGATCCTGCGGCCTGACCTGGCACGAGGGCTGCCTGGACTTCCACACGAACCCGACACCAAGCACCACGGCGAGTGCGGCGCAGGTGCGTCGGCCGCTCTATCCGAGTTCAGTGGATCTTTGGCAGCGCTACCGGGAGGAGCTCGCGCCGCTCGAGGCTCGGTTGCGCGCCTACGGCGTCGATCCGGAGGGCTGACGCGATCTGTGTGCGGGTCGCCGGATTAAAGGCAGACAGAGGCGGCGCAGTGCCCACTCCGCCGGGAGCTGGGCGCGCTGCACTCGGCAAACTGCGGTCGGGCTTCTTGAAGGCTGAGGCGAAACTCGTCTGGTGGCTGTAGCCCACCGACAGGGCTACGCGGCTCACCGGCATGCGTTTGCAACGCAGCAACTCGAGCGCGTGACGCATGCGCGTTTGGAGGCTCATGTCAAAAATGGTGGTGCCGAACCGCGCTTTGAAGGCGCGTTTGAGCTTCGTTTCGCTCACACCGACACGGCGTGCGATCTCGTTGATCAGGGGAGGCGGGGAGTGCTGTGTCACGATGATCTGCCGTGCCAAATCCAGCCGTCGCAAATCGTCGTTGCTGACGGGCCTTGGGCCAGGGGTCGAGTGCACCGGGCCGTGCAAGATTTCGCACAGCAGTTCGGTTGCTTTGGTTTGTGCGTACAGCAGGCGCAGGCCGCCAACAAAAGGGCTGTGTAGCAGACTGTGCGCAATCAGCAGTAAGCCGGGATCGAGCGGCAGCAGCAGTTGCCGCACGGGATCAGCGCGGACGCCGATGGCGAAACGCAGCGCGGCGGGCACCGCCACTCCGTTCCGGGTTGCGAGGGCTGCGAGACTCTCGGGGCGGCAGTATAAAGAGACGAATGTGTCCCGCTTACCGCCCTCCACGCGATCCTGAATTTCGGCCCCAGCCGGCTGCCGCAACACCAACAGAGAGTTCGGCTTGACGACGAGCGATTCGGCGCAGTCCGGGTCGCGCAGGTGCATGGTGCCCGACAAGCGCAGATGGAATTCGACCAGATCCTCGCCGGGCACATGCTCCACGCAAGCTTGGTCAAAAAGCGAATCGCCTGCGACGATGAAAGTGTCCTTGCCGAATTGATAGAAGTCCCAGCGGCCATGACCTGCTGCGCGCGCGATCTCGATGCTGACTGCCATCGAGTGCTGATCGATTGAGCGAGCGATCATTTTCGCATCTGGATGCCGTAAGAGATTGACGAACACGGTCGATAGCCGGCGATCTGCTCCGCCGATGAGGGAACGGAACAACCCCAAACGTCTAGGTTCAGAGGCCCTTTGGCGACGGTCGGTGATTGGGATGCGCTCTAGCATGCCTCGGTCCAGACAACGTCGCGAGAACGACGGGGGAACCAAATCTATGCGCTTCCAGAACTAGAGGCAAGGTCCACTATTAACCAGCCCAGTCGGAGTCATGGTTCCGTTTTGACTTGAACTTTACTCAAGTGTTTCGTAGCGTGATTGCTGGCAATATCCGCCGCCCGAGGCTCGAATGACACACTCTCGACGTGAATTCCTCGGTTTGGCTGCTGCTGTGGTCGCCGGCTGGCACCAGCCTTCATGGTCTGCGACACGCGTGTGGTCGCCACCACCCGTACACAAGATCAAGACGATAGAGAACGAATGGATACCCATGCCGGACGGCGAGCTGCTCGCCGCCCGGATATTCATGCCTGAGGGCGCGAAGGATAGGCCAGCGGGTGCGGTTCTCGAGTATCTACCTTACAGCAAGCGCACGGGATATCGTCGCGTCGATGACAAAACGGCGTCATGGTTGGTGGCGAGAGGGTTCGCTTTCGTTCGCGTCGACGTACGCGGCACGGGCGAATCCGGAGGGCTCATTGTCAATGAATACGACCTGCCTGAGCAGGCCGACGCAGAGTCAATCATCCGCTGGATCTCACGGCAACCCTGGTGCAACGGCAAGGTTGGCATGCGCGGCATTTCGTATGGTTCGATCACCTCGTTTCAGGCTGCAACAAAAGGAATCCCGGAACTGAAAGCCATCGCTGCCGCAATGGGAACCGACAACGGCTATACCGATGACGTTCACACGCTTGGCGGCTGCGTGATCAACGAGAAAGTGGTGTGGGGTACGATGTGGAAGCAGATCATGGTCGACCCGCCGGATCCCCAGTTAGTCGGCGATCAGTGGCGCGACCTGTGGCTCAAGCGTCTTCGCATACAAGGACCTGTAGTTTCGGAGTGGATGCGCCACCAGCTCGTCGACCAGTATTGGCGCGATCGCATCATCACCAACTACTCGACGGTCAAGTGTGCGGTGTACGTGATCGGTGGCCTTGAGGACTCCTACATCAACACCGTACCGCGCACGCTGGAGCGGCTTTCGTGCCCCCGCAAGGGCATCGTGGGGCCTTGGGGTCACGACTGGCCGCTCGACGGAGACCCTGGACCGCGTCTCGATTGGGTCGTGGAGGAGACCCGGTGGTGGGATTACTGGCTCAATGACCACGATAACGGGATCATGGACGAGCCGATGTTTCGCAGCTTCATTGCCGACGCGACGGTTGCGCAAAGTTATCCGGCCGATATCCCTGGCCGATGGGTCGCCGAAGAGCGTTGGCCCGCACCATCAATCTCCACGCGTCGTCTGCATGTCACGCCGGACAAGACGCTGCAAACCGCTGCGCCACCGCCTGCGCGCATCGACGTTCCGGCGGCGCTGACCGTTGGCGGCTGCATCCCGATACTCTCGCCGACAGATATCTCGTCGATGGCGCCGACCGAACAGTCCGACGACGATGCGCTGTCGCTGGTGTTCGACAGCGAGCCATTGACTGAGGACATCGATATCTTCGGGCGACCTGTGCTGCGTCTGGGGTTCGTTGCCGACAAGTCGATCGCCAAGCTGGCCGTGCGACTCAATGAAATCACCCCCGACGGGAAATCCTGGCTGCTGACCTATGGCGTGCGCAACCTCGCCCATAACGCAGACCACACGGCCTGGACGCCGATCATTGCGGGGGCTGAACGGATGCAGGATGTCTTGCTGAACTTCACGTCACGCCGTATTCACAAGGGCTCAAGGTTGCGACTGTCGATCTCACAGAGTCAATGGCCGATCGTCTGGCCCGCCCCGGAGGCGGTTTCGCTGCAGCTGCTCGCGGGCGCGAGCGCGTTCGATGTGCCGGTGCGGCCGAACCGGCCAAACGAATCGCCGATGCCCATCAAAGTGCTCCGGGATGCGAGCGGCAAGAAGCCGGCCCCTGCAGATCCCGCGATGCGCATGGTGGCGTATGAGGGGTCGGTCGCATCGCGCCGCGCGTCTTTTGGCGCCTCGTTCCCGATAGAGATGCGCACGCTCGAAGCTATTGCCATGCGGCGAGGCAGCGGGCTATCGGTTGACGCGACGATCACCGAGGGCGACGTCAACTCATACCGCATCGCGTTCACTGCAGAGAACGCCTCGGAGCGCGAAGGCTGGAAAACCGCCGCGAAGGTCACTACCACAATGACCTCGACGCCAACCCACTTCTTGGTCGAGGAGAGCCTTGAGGCGTGGTACGACGGCGAGCGGATCCATATGGCGCACTGGAGCAATCGGATACGGCGCGATGGAAACTAGAGCCGTCCTGGGTGCGGAAAGGCAGTCGTGACGCCCTAAGGTCAGTTGCCCTCGCGCGGGATGCGGTTGAACCAACGACGGGCGAAGACCTTCTCGTCGTTTAAGGATGCTTCGATCCCCTCATCGCCAATGAAATGCGTTGGCGTCGAGGTCATGGTTGCATCGGCGGCGACAGTGACCTTCCAGTCGGGTCGCTCCACGGTGCGGCTCGAGGTGAGCCTCATTCGATAGGAGTTGACTTCGCCTTCGGTCATGCTGGCATCGAACGCGACGGCGTTGCCGTAATTGAGCAGATCGATGTCCTTCATTCGGTTTGCGCTGGGCGTTAGTGCGGTGCGTAGCCGCACACGACGGGTCTGCGGCGGACCGTCGATCGCGATCTCCACCGGTTTCGCGCCGAGTTCAACTTGCTGGCCACCCTTTGCATCACGAATCACCGGAATTGGCATGAACGCCTCTGTCGCCGGCCGTGGCCGTACTGGCAACACGAGTGCCGTGCCCCCGAGAAGCAGCGCGAGTTTCACCGCCTCTGGGCTTGGCCACATGATCGGCCACTGCGCTTGCGAAATGGAGATGCGAATGCGCGACCCTTTGTGCAGGCGTCGGGAGACGTAGTTGAAGGTGATTTGCGCATCGCGTGGCACCCCGGGCTCGATCGGGACCACGGTCGTATGGTCGGCACTGTGTGCGAGATTCACGACTCCATAACTCAACAGCCACGAGCGGCCATCCGGCGTGACTTCATTGAGTCTGGCCGCGAGCTTGGCGATGGGCCGATCAGCTTCGACGCGCAGTTCCAGCAGCGGATTACCGACGATCGCAAGATCATCTTTGAGCGGTGCCGTTTCGAATAGCAGTGACAGCGCATCGTCGCGCGACTGCTCTGTGGGTCCGTTGACGGCCATGTCGCTCGGGCTGAGCAGCGGGATGCATCCACCGACCGTGACGTGAGGCGGCACCTCAATCTTGGCGGCCGCTGCGCGGCTGCGCCGTAACGAGCGATCAGGGCTAGGGAACAAGCGCATGGCGCGAGTCTTCGCAGAAGGCCATGACTGTTCCGCCACCCACCGACCTGGCGTATCGCCGGGATACGACTGTGCGACGGCGCTGTCGGCCAGATAGGTGCGCAGCATCGGCTCGGCCATGAGTCCGGTATCGTGGCTATTGAGCCAGTGATCCCACCAGCGGCATTCCTCGACCGCCCAGTCGAGACGCGGCCCGGGCAGGCCTCGCTCGGGGAACGCGTGACCCCAAGGACCGATCAGTCCCTTGCGCGGACAGGAGAGCCGTTCTAGCAGGCGGGGGACGGCGTTTACGTAAGAGTCCATCACGCCGCCGTTGGCGTATACCGCGCACTGGATTTTCGAGTAATCGAGCAGGATGCGCGAACGCCAGTAGTCGTCGATCAGCTGATGACGCAGCCATTCGGAGACGAGCGGAATTTGTGCATCGAGTCGCTCGAGCCACATCGACCGCCAACGCTCGCCGACGATTTGCGGGTCCGGCGGCTTGATCATCGTCGCTTTCCAAATGGCGCCCCAAACGACTTGGTCGTTGATGACACAGCCGTTCATTAAGTGAACGTCGTCGATATAGCCATTCTCCGTCCCTACCGCGGGAACGATGGCAACCAATTCGGGGATTCGTTTGGCCGCTGCCTGTAGGGCGGTGAAAGCCCCGTAGGACCAGCCCCGCATGCCGACCTTACCGTTGCACCAGGGTTGCTGGGAGATCCAGCGGATGATGGGCGCCGCATCGGCTTGCTCAGGCAGGTCGTACTCATCACGAAGCAGACCTTCCGATTCGCCGGAACCCCGCACATCGACCCTTACCAGTGCGAAACCGCGCGGTACGAGCCACGCCGCCGTCGCGTCGTCACCGCGGCGAGTGCCCATACGTTTGCCATAGGCGACGTACTCGAGCACCGCGCCGACCGGCCGACTCGCTGCGTCCTCAGGCAACACGATTCGTGCCGCGAGCCTCATGCCATCGGGCATCGGAATCCATTCATTTTCGATGACTTGCGGCCGACGCGTCGCCGGAGGCACCCACACCTTGTCGGAGCCCCAAATTGGTCGATACCAGCCCCCAATCGCCGCCTGGCTGCCGACGGTGGCGATAAACTCGCGCCGAGATCGTGGTCCGATCCGAGTAGCCATATCCTGCGCTCCTCGCGAGCATCAAGGTCCCCCCCACACGAGTCGTGCGCATCATGCACCGCTCGGCTTCTCTTTGCGTCGTTCGGCCTCTGCGAATCCCGACCAAACACTTGCGAAATCCGACAGGCGTGGGTGTCGGCCATCCCTAGGCAATCGACGATGTATCCGCGGCGATATAGTCTGAACCGATGCACGATCGAGCAGCATTGGTAACAGGCGGTGCCAACGGCATTGGACGAGCCGCCGTGCTCGAATTTGCCCGGCGCGGTGCGGCGGTCGCCGTGGTCGACCTCGCCATCGAACCGGCTGAGCAGCTGGCGGGTGAGATACGCGCGGCGGGTGGTCGAGCGCTGGCGATTCGCGCCGATGTCACACGGGAAGCGGATGTTCAGCACATGGTCGAGCGCACGATCGCCGAATGGGGGCGGCTCGACTTCGCGTTCAATAACGCCGGTATTCTGGGTCCGCTCGGTACGCCCCTGCACGAGCTCAAAGAAACGGACTGGGACCGCGTGCTCGAGGTCGATCTGAAGAGCGTGTGGCTGTGCATGAAGCACGAGATCACGGCGATGCTCGCGGTTTCGGGCGGTGCCATTGTCAATAATTCTTCGATTGCCGGACTGCGCGCGGCAACCCTGAATCCCGCCTACGGCGCCGCCAAACACGGTGTCGTCGGTCTCACGCTGGCCGCAGCCAGTTACTACGGCGCGCACGGCATACGCGTGAATGCCGTTTGTCCCGGAATCGTGATGACCGACATGACCGGGCTCATCGGTCTCGATCCCCAGTCGCCGTCCGCGGTGCGTATTGCCCGTGCGCCGCTAAGACGAGGAGCGGATCCGGCCGAGATCGCGCGCACTGCGGTGTGGTTGTGCTCGGACGAGGCGTCCTATCTCACGGGCGTCGCGCTGCCGGTTGACGGCGGTTTGTTAAGCATCGCCTAGCACCGACATCAAGGACCATCAGCACCATGCAAGTAAACAGCGAAGATTTGAGCGCCTGTTTCGTGACGCGCAATTGGTATGTCGGAGCCATGTCCGAAGAGGTGCGAGACAAGCCGCTCGGTCGGATGATCTGCGGGCGGCGTATCGCTTTTTTTCGCAACCCGGACGGCCGAGTGCAAGCCGTGGCGGCGACTTGTCCCCACCGCGGTGCAGATCTCGCTCGCGGTCGAGTCGTGGGTGACAGTGTCGAGTGTCCGTTTCACGGACTGCGCTTCAATGGCGCTGGCAGTTGCACGCGTATTCCGTCCCAAGATGCCGACGCACCGATCCCGCGGGCGCTGCGCGTCGCGGCGTATGCCGTCATCGAAAAGGCAGGTTTCATCTGGGTGTGGCCGGAGCCGAATGACACACCGACGTTCGAGCCTGAAGTGCCGCGATTTTTGGAGTACGTTGCGCCTTGGCGACTGACTCGCTTGCCGCAAGGCCAACTGTCCGCGGGCAGTTACCTCAACGCGATGGAAAATGCTTTGGACGACGCGCATCTGGCCTTTGTGCATCAGGCAACCGTTCCGGGGGCGAGCGAACGCGTGGCACCGTTCAAGATCACGATCGACGCGGATCGCCGCGGTTACGG
>JBJTBK010000286.1:0-3654 GCA_046091245.1 Nevskiaceae bacterium
GGTACGCGTAGATCCACCAGCGTACGCGCAGCGTCTTCATGGCTGGATTACCGGATGTCGAACCATGCGCTGGCCTCCACGGTTTGCGAGTCATCGCGCAAAAAGCGCAGCTCGTAGCTGCCGGCGGGTAACGGCTCGCCGTTTTCCACTGTCGGCAGACTTACTTCGCCGGCGTAGCGCGTATCGAGATAGGCGACGCTCAGCGCAGCGCCCATTGGCGCACCCGCACGAAAAAGACCGATGCTGTCGTGGCGATGACCGGTACCGTTCGACCAGCGTACGCGGACCGGTTCGCCGCCCCGTACCCGAGTCGAGACAGGCTGCAGGTTGATCGGCGCGGCCGGATCGCGGATCACGAATCGGCTGCGGGTGAGTTCGCTCTCGCGCGCATCGAGCAGCACGGCATCGTACTCGCCGGGCAGTAGCGTGCGTGAGGACAAGCGCGCCGCACGGCGCCAAGCGGCGACGTTTTCGACAATCTTGATCATGGCTTTGTCCGGTGCGGCGTCGGCGGGCACGATGGCGACTCGCCAGCCTTCGGATTGCGGATCAAAGCCGCGTACCAGCAGATCGGCGCCGCGCGCGATCGTGCGCGGCTCAATGCTCACCACCGCGGGTGCGGCGGCGGGCACGACGCGAAAGGTCGACACCACACCGCGATGATCGCTCGGATAGGGCGTGAGGGAGATGTCCACGCCGTCTCCGCCCGTTTCACCGACGATCTCGCTGCGCACGGCGTCGGCCGGGCCACTCGCGAATACGAAGTCGATGCGATCAATGGTCTCTTGCGGCCGGACGTAGGGGTGAGGCATGCCTGCGGTCCACGTATACCCTGGTTTACGCGCGGGATCCGCGTGCACTTCGCGGAATGAATCGCGCCAACCCGCCTCGGCAAGACGCTGTGTGACGGGCCAGACGATCGGCTCGCGGATTACCGTAGGTCGCACGGCTTGCATCGCACTCGACCAGTCGAGGTGCGAGGGCGTGTTGAAGTCCCCGGTCAGAAAGACTGGGACGTCCTTCAGCGCGTTCGGCATGGCCAAAAACGGCTCGACCGGCGGCACGCGCACACGACGTTCGAGTTCGATCACGGCATCGACGGTGGCCCCATCCCGGATGGCTTCAGGCCCATAGGGGTCGCTCGGCAGGTGTGTATTGGCGATGGCCACGACCTCGCCGGGTCGCACCATCACCCACGCATGCAAGCGCGAGGCATCAAGCGCGGTGATGCTTGCGGGAATCAAGCCTGAGTCGGTCCGCCGCCCGACCCCTGAGTCAAACAGTGGATACCGTGAAATCAGATTACGGCGTGGGTCAACATGCGCAAACCCCACCGCGTCGGCCAAGCGATACAGATTGCCGTCGGGCTCCTGCACGCCGACGACATCTGCGTTCGCGGCGCGAATGGCTGCCGCGCCGCTCGCGAAATTCACCGGCTCGCCGCGGTACCAGATGTTGAGCGTCATCACCCGCAGTTCGAGCGGCGCGGGGTGGGTGAACGCAGCCGGTGCGACAGTGAGCGCGAACAGCGCGAACGCCGCGGTGGCCGCCGCTCGAAGCGGCATCACGAACGCTCTCCGAGCAGATCGATGATGTTTTGATACTTTTCGATGTACCAACGGTTCTCGTTGTTGTAGCTCGGTATGGTCACCGGAACAATGCCGTCCGGTCCCTCGCGCCAGACACAGGGGCAGGGCACAGTCATACTTTGCCCGACGGCGCCAGGCGCGCGCAGCGCCGTGATTTCGACGCCCATCCGATCAAGCACACGCCGTAGGCGCGTGACGTTGCGGGGGCCGCCGTTGTACGCGGCCACCGGAAAGATGCCGAGCACGGTCTTGTTGCCCCAGTACGCGTCGCGGATCGGTGCGGGCATCTGCTTCAGCTCGATATCGAACAGGCAGATCGCGGCTTTCATCGCATTGAGCAGATTCGTGGCGCCCCGCTCGAAGTCAGGATCGAGGCGAGCGCACGGGCAGCGACGCACGACGAGCGCATAGGTGCCGTTACCGCGTCGATTGGTGAACTGCATTGGCCCGATCGCTTTGGCACGTGAAATGCTGAACCGATACGCCTCCTCGCGTTTCAGGCCGTACTGACTCAGGACTTCTTCGAAGGCCTGCAGACTCTTGCGACGGAAGTCCGTGTCGTCGGTTTGCTCGATGACCGCGAGCGTCATGATGACTTCGGCAGGCACCAAATCGGCGAGCAATTGACCCGGAAAGGCGATCGAGGGGACGGCCGCGCGACGCAACTCTTCGATCGCTCGCTTCGCCGTGGCGCGCAGGTAGTCTCGGCCGTCCGTGACAAACCGCGGGTCCAAGGTGTCGGCGGTGAAGGGCAAGTACACGATGGGCTTGGCTGTTTCGGCCACCGCGCGCCAACGCCGCTTGGCGATGAGCGCGCTGTCGAACACGGGGAACTTTCGGCCGTACACCTTGAGCGGCTCATCGCCTTTGCTGAACGAAAACATCAGCCGCTCGGCCCCGGTGCCCTTGACGTGCTGCGCCGTGATGCCGGGTGCGCGCAGCACGAAGGGCATCGGTCGACCACCGGGTCGCCATCGCACGGGCGGTCGTGGAATTTCCACATGGGCGATCGACCATGTTTGGCTGGTCTCGCTCCACAGTGCGAAGGCCACGGGCCGACCTCGGAGCGTTTCGCGTCGACCCTTGCCTGTGAACACGTAGGGTAATTCGACCTTTCGGAGCAGCTGACGCGCTTCGACGACGAGATCGCGAATCACTTCGTGTCGATCGTCGGCCTTGGTCTCGACAACCACTTCCGTCAATCCGTTTTTCGGCCGATCGATGCGCACCGTTTCTTCCGGTTCGCTGTCGACGCCGCCGTCCACAGGGGTCGAAACGGCGATGGGCGCGGCAAGGAGTTCGTCGGCCGTCTCGGCAATGTAGGTAGGCTCGGGCTCATAGCCGAGGTCATCCGTGGTTGCGCAACCGGTGAGCAGTGCGAATGCGACGCACAGCAGCCCAAGTGCGGCGAGGGGACGTTGAAGGACTACCGCAGCCATGTCTCGGGGCTCAGAGAACTTTCAGCTGCGGTGAACCGAGCGGCAGCTCGACGCCGAAGGCACGCTGGTAGAACTCGGCGATGGTGGGGCGTTCGAGTTCATCGCAGCGGTTGAGGAAGCTCACGCGAAAGGCGAGGGCAACGTCGCGGAAAATCAGCGCGTTCTGCGCCCAGGTAATGACCGTGCGTGGACTCATCACGGTGGAGATATCGCCATTCATGAACGCGTTGCGGGTCATGTCCGCGACCCGCACCATGGCCTTGATGGTGCGTTGACCGGCGTCGTCCCCGTAACCCTGCACTTTGCCCGAGACGATGTTCACCTCGACCTCGTGTTGCAGGTAGTTGAGCATCGCGACGATCGACCAACGGTCCATCTGCCCCTGGTTGACCTGTTGCGTACCGTGGTAGAGCCCCGAAGCATCCCCTAGCCCGATGGTATTGCTCGTGGCGAAGAGTCTGAAATACCGGTGCGGCGTGATCACTCGATTCTGATCGAGAAGCGTGAGTTTGCCGCTCGCTTCGAGCACCCGCTGGATGACGAACATGACGTCGGGTCGGCCCGCATCGTATTCGTCGAACAGTAGCGCCACAGGCCGTTGTATCGCCCACGGCAGCAGGCCCTCA
>JBJTBK010000287.1:0-3379 GCA_046091245.1 Nevskiaceae bacterium
CATCCAGACCCTCATGCGCAACGTACCCACCGAACTGCTCATGGTGGCGCTGAAAGGTGCAGATGACATCCTCAAGGACAAGTTCCTGCTGAACATGTCGCAGCGTGAGCGCGAGATGTTCGTCGAGGAGATGGAGGCCAAGGGGCCGATGCGACTTTCCGAAGTCGAGGAGGCGCGAAAGCAGATCTTGCGTACGGCGCGTCGCCTCTCCGATGCGGGTGAAATGATGCTGGGTCGCGGCAGCGATTACGTTTGATGTCGCTCTGATGGGTTCTGTTGTGGAAAAGCTGCCGTCACGCAAACAGACTGGATTTGTGCCCACCGACACTCTGCAGCGCACTCGCCAGCCTGCGGAAGCGTCCTTCGCAGCCCGGCATTTTGCGGCCAAGCGTGCCGGGTTCCTGTTGCGCGAGTTGGCGCGACAGCAAGCGTCGGACAGCGCACCGCGTGCCATCGAAGGCGGTGATGCCGCCGAATTGTCCGAGATCACCACCGGCGATGGCCCATTCGTCCCGGTCGAGGTTGACATCGGCTTTGATACCTACGGGTTTGTCGACCCCGCCGAGGTGGGGCGTCAAGTGGCGGAGGCCGAGGCCCGTGGTCGGGCGCAGGCCGCAGCCGAGTTCGCTGCGGCGCTAGATCAGTCGATCGCGGTGTTGGATACGGCCGGGCGTGAGCTGCTGAAGATGCAGTCTGAGATGGAGCGGAAGATGATCGTGCCGCTCGCGCAGTCCAGCTTGCACATCGGTAGCGAATTAGCGCGACAGACTTTGCTTGGCGAAGCGCAGCTCGCCCAATATCTGGAGTCGGTCATGGCGGCGATGGGTGGCACCGCCAGCGATGTCGCGCGCGAACATCTCACCTTACGGCTTAACCCGCAGGATGTGATCGTCCTTGAGCGAGCGCAGTACAAGCCTGAGACGCTGACGCTGGTGGCCGATCCGACCGTACCGGCTGCCGGTGTGATCGTTAACGGGGGCGACAAAGTGGTCGATGATCGATTTGAGAATCGACTGCGAGACATGCGCGAGGCAGTTCTTGCGGCGGTCGCCGAGTTACAGCGCGAATCGTTATCGTGACAACCAGTTTGCTCGACAGGCTTCCCGTCGCCATCGGCGGCGCAACGCTGGCTGCCCCGTCGGTCAGCGGTGTTTTGACGCGCATCACCGGTCTTTTGCTCACTGCTCGCGGTATACGCGTGCCGTTGGGCGCGTACTGTGAAGTGGTCGCCGAGCATGGCGAAGGCATCACCTGTGAGGTGGTTGGCTTCGATGGCGAGGAAGTTCAGTTGATGCCGTTGGCCACGGTGCAAGGTCTGTTGCCGGGCGCAGCAGTGCGCGCAGTGACGGCGACGGCGCGGGTCGGAGTCGGCTCTGCTCTGCTGGGTCGGGTGGTGGATGGTCTTGGAGCGCCGCTCGATGGCGGTCCGGCCATTGAGCCTGAGGTATATGTTCCATTGCGTGGAGGACGACGTAACCCACTTGAGCGTGCGCCGATCACCTCGGTGCTCGATGTGGGGGTGCGTGCAGTCAACTCGTTTTTGACCATCGGCCTTGGGCAAAGAGTCGGTCTGGTCGCGGGTAGCGGTGTGGGAAAAAGTATGCTGCTCGGGATGATGACCAAGTTCGCTTCGGCCGACGTCGTCGTCATCGGTATGATCGGCGAGCGCGGGCGCGAGGTGCTCGATTTCGTTCACGAGACACTGGGAGACGAGGGTCGACGACGCGCGGTGGTGATCGCTGCGCCCGGTGATGCATCCCCGGTGATCCGATTGCGTGCGACGCACTTTACCTGTGCCGTCGCTGAGTTCTTCCGCGACCAAGGCAAGAACGTCTTGTTGCTCATGGATTCGCTGACCCGTGTCGCTCATGCGCAGCGTGAGGTAGGGCTTGCTGTGGGAGAGCCGCCAACGACCAAGGGTTACCCACCTTCGGTGTTCTCGCTCATCAACGAACTGGTGGAGCGCGCCGGTACTGTGAGTGCAGGCGGAGGGATCACCGGCATCTACACAATCTTGGCGGAGGGTGACGATACCAATGACCCGATCGTCGATGGCGCACGCGCGATCCTCGATGGGCACATTCTCCTGTCACGTGACATTGCCGCCATGGGGCGATATCCGGCCATCGATCTGAATGTCTCGATCTCGCGGTTAGCCCATCGACTGCTCAGCAGCGAACAACGCGATGTGGTGCGAAAGTTCCGACGCCTGAGCGCCGTGTGGGAGGAGAATCGCGATCTGGTGGCGGTGGGAGCCTACAAAGCCGGCTCGGATCCTGAACTTGACGAGGCCCTGAAACGACAGGGTGTCATGCGCGAATTTCTCGGTCAGGACGCCGATGAGCGGGTCGACTTCGCCACTGGGTTTCAACAACTTGTGCGGGTGCTCGCATGACGGATCGTGCCTTGATTCGAGCAGCGCGCCTGACGCGAGTCGCGAAGGTGGGTGACGCACTTGCCAAATCGGCGGAGCGAATCGCGCTGGATAGGCGGCGATCGCTGGAGTCGGAGCAACAACGACTTGAGACAGTGCGCAAGTACTGTGGCGATTACGGTCAGTTGGCGCGCGAGCGCGAAATGGCCGGACAGTCGGTGAACAGTCTGCGGGTGTATCGGGAGTTCTCCGGTTGGCTATCGACTCTGTCGCAGGATCAGCTCGATCGCGTGGCCCAGGCGGAGTTCTTGTTGGAAACGGCGGTCGAGGAGGCGCGAGGGCGGCGGCGGTTCGCCGATGCAATCGATAAGGCGGCTGACAAATCGACCAAACAGGCGGCCGTGGTGGAGCAACGACGCGAGCAGGCGAACTTAGATGAGCTCGCCGGTCGGCGAGTGGCATCGGGTTTGCATCGTTAGTTTGCAACACCACGCTACCGGCAATCAGGTTCCGCATTCATGGCTGTTCCACAGACACTTCTGAGCTCGATCGACGCAGGACGTTCCGCTGTGATGGGGTCCGCCCCAATTTCCGACGAATCGTCGGATGGCGCTGATTTTTCCGCATTTTTTGCGGATGCTTCGCGCATTCAGACCGAGGCCGGGACCCCGTACCTACCGGGGGAGGCGCAGGCTAGACCGTTGCCGGATGCCATCGGCAAACCCTTGCCGGTTTCGGTCGTTTCAGGGGAGCCAGTTCTCGCTGGCAGCCTAGAAGAGTTCGCGGTTGGCATGGGTATCGAGCGGTCCCTGGCCCGGGTGTTGTTGCTAGAGACCGCCGATCCCGTTGACCCTGCGATCAGCTCGGACGTGAGCGCACCTGCGGACGTGAGCGCACCTGCGGACGTGACGGCGGACGAGTTGACCGCCGACCAGCGCATGTCCGATCCGGCGGATGCCACGTTGAGTATTTTTCCGTTCGTTCCGGCCGTCGGAATTCCGACAG
>JBJTBK010000288.1:0-2626 GCA_046091245.1 Nevskiaceae bacterium
CCTTTCAGCGCCACCATGAGCAGTTCGGTGGGTACGTTGCGCATGAGGGTCTGGATGCTGCGATTATCCGAGCCCTCCAAATTTTCACACGCAAACATGTTGTCCTGGATGCGCTGGGCGAGGTCCGCGTCTTTCGAGGACATCGCCCGCATCATTCCCTGCTCGATGTCGGACTTGACGTAATTCATGATCTTCGCCGCAGCCTTGACGCCCCCGACGCTCGAGGACTTCAGCGACGAGTTGGACGAAAACTGCTTGCGCATGATGGCCTCGAGTTCTTGCATCGCGGTGGGCTGGATGGTCTCCAGCGAAGCGACGCGAGAGAGCACTTCCGGTCGGAGTCCCTCGGGCAGGAACCGCAACACATCGGCCGCCACGTCATGGTCGAGGAACGACAATACAATGGCGATGATTTGCGGATGCTCATGTTCGATCATTTCAGAGATCGAGCGGGCGTCCATCCACTGCAACACCTCAAGCCCACGATTCGCTGAGGCCGGCATGATTCGGCTCAACACGCTGCTGGCCTTGTCCTCACCAATCGCGTTCTTCAGCACGTTCTCCAGGTAATCGATGCCGCCGCCAATATTGGTTTGCTTTTTGATGGTGGCGATGAATCCGTCAAGCACAGAACTCACGGCCTCCTGGGACAGATCTGCCACCGAAATCATTGCTGCGCTCAAATGCTGCACTTCCTTCGGCGCGAGGTGACGAATCACACTTGCCGCCTCATCCTCGCCGAGCAGCATCAGCATGACTGCGGCACGCTGGGTATTCGAGAGAGCCGCGACCTCAGCCGCGACTTGCTCCATGTCCACCCCCGCAGGCACTGCGGTCGCGGTATTGTTCTCATCGGCCATACCAAGACTCCAAGGGCTAGCGGATATCGCGCGTAATCAAATTCTTGAGCACCAGAGCCACTCGCTTCGCATCCTGCGAGACCAGCATGCGCACAACGGTGACCTTGTCGTCGTAGCTGTTGGCCGTATCGAGCATCTCGGCGGAGATGCCGGACTTCTTGCGCGGCTTGAGTCGGGCGCGGAGATCCTCAAGGCTCTCGCCCTCGCGCAGCTCGACATCGGTATCGCTCAAGCCGACTTCTCCGGCAACGCCCTCGGCCGCTGCATCGGCAACGCCCACCGCATCGCCGCCCAACGCGGCTGGCGCACCCAAGCGACTGACGTCCACGCCACTGGCTGAGAGCGCTTCGAGCAACTTTTCCTTGGTCATTTGCGGCGGTTCAACGTAGGTCAGTCGATTGATGATCGGTCGCACCACAAGGAACGCCAACAGTGCCACGGCCAACGCAAGGCTGACATATTTAGCCAAGTCGATGTATCGGTCCTGCTCCCACAAGGGCAACACAGCCTCGGTCTTCGGCGGCTCAAAATTGGTGCTGATGATGTTCACCACGTCGCCTCGACCGACGCTGAAGCCGACCGCGCCCTGCACGAGCGAAGTCAGGCGGGCGATTTCTGCGGCAGGCAGCGGCTTTCGCGCAGGCGGGGTCGCTGCGCCAGGCACGGCGATGGCATCGTTGATCGCCACGCCGACGGAGAGCCGGCGTAGACGCGGCGCCGGATCCTCGACGTACCGCACGGTGCGGTCCATCTCGTAATTACGACTCTGGCTGCTTTCCTGACCGCGGACGACAGGCTCCCCGCCCGGGGCGCCCGCTGCGGCGGGTGTGGCTGCCGCGCCATCGGTCACATTCGCCGCGGCGACCGGCACAACCGGCGGCGGTGCTTCGTTGCTCAAGGAGCCGGGAATACCCGACGCGCTCGGCTCAGTAGTCTGGCTCTGCTTGAGCTGCTCTGAGCGAACCCGCGTGCCGGCGTTTTCGGGATCGTAATTTTCGACGGTTTGCTCCACCACCGAAAAATCGAGATCTGCGTTGACCTGCGCGCGCACATTGGAGGTACCGAAGATCGGCGCCAGGATCTGGTTGATCCGATCGACGTAGTCCGCTTCCATCTTTTGGCGAAGTTCGAGTTGCTTCGCATTGAGATCCTTGGACCCGGGGGGCTCAGTCAGCAAGCGCCCAAACTGATCCACAACCGAGACGTTGGCCGGCACCATGTACGGAATGCTCGAGGAAACGAGGTGAATGATCGCCTGCACCTGACCGTCGCTCACGGCACGCCCCGAGTAAGGCGTAACAATCACCGATGCCTTCGGTTCAGCGCGATCACGAACGAACGCGCTTTGCCGCGGCAATGCCAGATGGACCCGCGCACTCTGAATAGAGTTGATGCGCTTGATACTTTGAGCCAACTCTTCCTCTATCGAAGCGTTGTATCGGGCCTGTTCCATGAACTGACTGGTCCCAAGCGGCATCGCCTCGTTGAGCATGGACGCACCGCTCGCCGCCTCTTTGGGCAAGCCCGCCGCAGCGAGCATGATCCGCGCCTCATGAAAACTATCGACCGGCACGGTTAAGGCGCCCGTCACAGGGTCGAGACTCACATCAACGCCGTTGCGCTGTAACAGCTGTTGGGCAGCTTCTTTATCCGCATCGGCCATCTCCGGATACAACGCCCGCGGCGGCGGAGTGGACACGGAGATGTAAACAACGATGGCGAGCAGCAACACCAAGGCAATACCGACGTACGGCAGCGCGGTCCGA
>JBJTBK010000289.1:0-5849 GCA_046091245.1 Nevskiaceae bacterium
CGCAGCGTGAACTCCTTGAGGGCCGCCGCGCGACCCTCAGCGTTGGCGAACTGTTCGCGAGCGAGCTTCTCAAGCTCGGCGCGACGCGCCTCGAACTTGGCGATGTTGGCGGCAGTCGCCAGCGTCGCCTTGCCCGAAGGCAGCAGGAAGTTGCGACCGTAACCCGACTTCACGGTCACGCGGTCGCCGATGTTGCCGAGGTTGGCAACCTTGGTGAGCAAAATGACATCCATGATGACTTCCGCCTCGATTAATGCTGGTCGGTGTACGGCAGCAGCGCGAGATATCGCGCACGACGTACGGCTACGGCCAACTGACGCTGGTAGAACGAGCGAGTTCCGGTGATTCGGCTCGGCACGATCTTGCCCGTCTCGGTGATGTAGGCCTTGAGCTTACCCAAGTCCTTGTAGTCGATCTGATTCACGTCTTCGGCGGTGAAGCGACAGAATTTCTTGCGGCGCGTGAAGCGGCTGCCGCCGGCGCCCTGCTTGCCATCTTTCATGTTAATTACTCCGCCATCATCTCGTCGTCGCCGAGATCGTCACGACGCATGCGTCGCGGCCGATCCATGCCTTCACCATGGCCACCGTTGGCCTCTTCCTCGGCGGCACGCGCCATCGGCGAAGGTTCGGTGACCGGGCCATCCATCTTCACCACGAGGTGACGGAGCACCGCATCGCTGAAGCGGAACGCGCCGGTGAGTTCGGCCAGAGTCTTCTGGTCGGTCTCGATGTTCATCAGGATGTAGTGCGCCTTGTGGACCTTGGCGATCGGGAACGTCAACTGACGGCGACCCCAGTCCTCAAGACGATGAATTTGACCACCACCCTGGGTGATCATGCTCTTGTAGCGCTCGAGCATGGCGGGAACCTGCTCGCTCTGATCCGGATGGACCAGAAACACGATTTCATAGTGCCTCATGTTGTCTCCTTGTGGATGTGAAGCCACCCCACGAGGCGCTGCGGGTGTGGCAAGGAATTCCCCCGGCTGCCTGAGGGCCGCGGACTATCGCGAAACCCGCCCCGGTCAGGCAACCCCGGTGCGCTGGCGGGTGGCTTCGTAGAGCAACATTCCGGCAGCCACGGAGACGTTGAGGCTCTCCACCGTGCCCAAGGAGGGCAGCCGAACCAGTAGATCGCAGTGCTGGCGCGTGTTCTGCCGCAGACCACTGCCCTCGGCGCCCATCACGAGCACCGTGGGGCCGCGAAGGTCAACGGAAGCCGCCGTGGACCGCGCCTCAGCCGCCGCGCCCACGACCCAGAGCCCGTGCTCCTTCAACTCGCGCAAGCAGCGGGACAGGTTGGTCACGACCACCACAGGGGTACTCTCCGCAGCCCCCGCCGCAACCTTGCGCACCGTGGCATTCATTTGCACAGCGCGATCTTTCGGGATGATCACCGCCAGAGCACCACACGCATCCGCAGTGCGCAAACAGGCGCCGAGGTTGTGCGGATCCTGCACGCCATCGAGGGCCAGCAGCAAAGGCGCAAAGGGCGCCGCGACACTTGACGCGGTTTGCAGACGCACCAACGCCGCATTCAAATCATCCTCTCGCCATGGCGGCAGGGGCAGCACCTCGGCCACCACGCCTTGGTGTACCGCAGCCCCGCCAGCCCGCCGCGCCAACTGCTCGGCGTCCACGCGCTGCACGGCGCAGCGCGCCTCGGCCGCGAGCTGCAAGACTTCGGCGACTCGCGCATCGTCGCGCCCGCGCGCGATCCAGATGCCGCGCAGCCGAGCGGGGTCACGCTTCAACAGCGCACGTACGGCATACAATCCGTGGATGTACTCGCCCGCACTCATGAGCCCATGTTACTCCGCGAGCTCGAGGTCGATCAGACCCTCGACCGGATTGGCATTCGTGACGATCACACGCACCGCAGTCCCAATCGCCAGGCGCCGTCGGGTGCGCCGGCCGAGCCAAGCGTGGCCGCTTGCCTCCATGACGTACTCGTCATCCACCAGCGCCTCGGTGCGCAGCAACCCGTCGATACTGAGACCGCGCAATTGCACGAAGCAGCCATACTCAACCACGGTCGTGATCAAACCCTCAAAGGTCTGCCCCAGCCGCTCGCGCAGGTAGGAGCACTTCAAAAAACCGTCGACATATCGATCCGACTCATCGGCGCGCTTCTCAAGCTTCGAGAGCTCCTGCCCGAGTACGGCAAGTTCATCAGCGGAACTGCGCACGCCAGTTGGATCGCGCGCATCGCATACCGCTTTTAGCGCCCGATGCACCACGAGATCCGGGTAACGGCGGATCGGCGATGTGAAGTGCGCATAGCCTTCGAGCGCGAGTCCGAAGTGTGCAATGTTGGTGGGTTGATAAACGGCCTGTGGCATGGAGCGCACCACCAGCGACTCGATGAACGGCCGATCCGGAGACTTGCCGAGCCGCTCGGTGATCTTGCGCAAATCGCGTGGCTGCACTTCCTCGGGCAATTTTGAATCGATGCCAAGCGCTGCAAGGGCGGTCTGCAGCACATCGAGCTTCTTTTCCTCTGGCACTGCGTGCACCCGATAGAGTCCGCCTGCTTTTGCCGCTTTCAATTCGCGTGCCGCCGCGACGTTGGCGAGAATCATGCACTCCTCGATCAGCTTGTGTGCATCGTTGCGCGCGTAAAGATTGATGCCCCGTACCCGGCCGTTGGGGTCAAAGTCGTAGACCGGCTCACTGCTTTCGAAATCGAGCGCACCACGCCGGTGTCGCGCCTTCAGCAAGACTTTGTAGAGATCAACGAGGGGCTGCAACTTAGACAGCAGGGAACCGAGCCCTTTGCGCTCCGCGGGACGACCCTCGAAGAGCGCAGCGTAGGCCTTCTGGTAGGTCAACCGATGATGGCTGCGCATCACCGCGGGATAGAACTTCCATTCGCGCAATTGACCCGTGCGACCGATCTGCATGTCAGCGACGAAGCACAACCGATCAACCTCGGGCTCAAGAGAACAGAGGTGATTGGACAAACCTGTCGGCAGCATCGGGATGACGCGATTCGGGAAATACACCGAGGTGCCGCGCTCGAGCGCATCGCGGTCTAGGCCCGAACTCGGGCGGACGTAATGACTGACATCGGCGATTGCAACGACAAGCCGAAACCCGCCCGCTTGCGCCTCGGCGTACACCGCATCATCGAAATCGCGAGCGTCTTCACCATCGATGGTGACGAGGGGCATCTCGCGCAGATCAACCCGACCACGAATCTCCCGCGGATCGATGCGTGCACCATGAGCCTCAGCCTCGCGCAGCGCCTCGGCGCCAAACTCCACCGGCAAGGCGTAGCGGGCGATCGCGGTCTCGCAGGCCATCTCGACGGGCCGATCGAGATCGAGCCGTTTGCTCACGGCTGCCATGGCGGTGCGATGAGCGTCCGGGTAGCGCGTGATTTGCGCTATGACCCAATCGCCAGCGCGGGCACCCCCGAGTTGATCAGGCGGTACAAGGCAACGCAGACTCAAGCGCCGATCAACCGAGTGCGCAAAAGCCGTGCGGCCGGAGATCTCGATGGTCGCGAGGAATGCCGTCACGCCTCGCGCGAGCACCGCTTCCACTTCGCCGGAATAGCGCCCGGTGTGATCCTTGCGGGCTCGCACACGAACCCGATCGCCGGAGGTCAAACCGGCCATTTGCGGTGGCGGCAGGAACACACTCTCCGTCTGACCCTCCACTTTGACGAAGCCGAACCCCGAGCGGTGGGCGCTGACCACGCCCTCCATGAGCCCGGCCGACGCGGAGCTGGAGGGCCCCCGCGCTCGTTCGCGGCGGGGACCGCTGCGGGACGACCTCCCGCTGGCCTTGCGTCGCTTCATTGTGTTTCCTTCATTGACAGTCCTCGTGACCCTGCGTAGATTTCGCGGCCCACCCTGCCCGGGTGGCGGAATTGGTAGACGCACTAGTTTCAGGTACTAGCGGGTAACACCGTGGAGGTTCGAGTCCTCTCCCGGGCACCATCTTATATCGTGTGGGCAGCCTTATCCGAGGTTGTCTGATGCGCCGGTCGAGAGACCAGCGCCTCAGGTGTGGGGCCACCGTAGGCCCAGTCGAGTAACTCCACGGTATGCAGCACCGGTACGCCCGTCGCCGCGGCGAGATGCACGGCGCAGCCCACATTCCCGGTCACGATGACATCGGGCTGCGTGTGATGTAGCGCGGCAAGCTTGCGCTCACGCAAAGCGTCGGCGATGTCGGGTTGCAGCACACTGTACGTGCCTGCTGAGCCGCAGCAGAGGTGCGCATCCTGCGACAACTGCACCTCGAAGCCCGCCTCGCGCAGCAAACGCACCGGCAGATCGCGCAGGCCCTGCCCGTGCTGCAGCGAGCACGGAGGATGATAGGCCACGCGCAGCGGCGACGCCGCGGTCGCACCAGAGGGCTTTGACAAGCCAACCCGGTCGAGAAACTCGCAGACATCGGCCACACGCTCGGCGACGCCCTTGGCCGGTGCAGCGTAAGCGGCATCCTCGCGGAGCAGCCAGCCATAATCTTTGAGCATCGAACTGCAGCCCGAGGCGGTAGAGATGATCGCAGCCACCTCCCCTGCACCGCTCCAAGCCGTCACGTTGCGGCGTAGCGCAGCGAGGGTTTGCGCGTGCTCGCCCATATGATGCGCGAGTGCACCGCAGCAGCCTTCCCGCTCGCTCACGATGACCTCGTAGCCGAGCCGAGTAAGCAGACGCCGCGTCGCCGCCTGCGCGCCAGGCGCCAGCGCACCTTCGACGCAGCCTTGTGCGAGCAGCACCGGCCCGCGGAGAGGCTGCGTGCTCGATAGCGACGAGGGCGTCGATGAGATCGCCGGCGCAGACGCCGCCGCGCGCACGGGCGGCACACTCTCGAGCATCCGCGCCCACAGACGCAGCCCCGGTACATGCCACAACCCTGCTGCCAACGGTCGCACGAGTTCACCTAGAGCGAGCGCGAGCGCGAAGCGACGGCGATACGGCAGCACGGCCAGGCGCATTCGTCTGAACAGGCGCTCGCCCCACGGTCGCTGGTAACGCTCGTTGATATACCGCCGTGCGTGATCAACGAGATGCCGGTAGTTCACATCCGACGGACAGGTGGTCACGCAGGAGAGGCACGACAGGCAGCGATCGATATGTTGAACCACCTCGGCCGTCGGCCGTCGCTCGTTCTCCAACATGTCCTTCATCAAATAAATCCGCCCGCGCGGCCCATCGAGCTCTTCGCGCGATAGCACGTAGGTCGGACACGTCGTGGTGCAAAAGCCGCAGCGAACGCAACGACGAATCGCGGCCTCCGCCGCCGCCATCGCGGGATCTTGCAGCGCTTCAGCCGAAAACTCAGTGCGCATGTCCGCCGCCTGCAAACCGCGCAGTTGCGAACACACCCAGTGGATCGAATTGACTGCGCACGCGTTCTTCGAGGGCGCCGAGTGCCGTGGGCAAGGGATGGAAGGTCGGCACCCGCCGACGCAGCACCGCTTCGGCGCGCCACAACATGGCATGCCCACCGACCGCGGCTACCTCGCTGCGCACGCGCTCGGGGTCGACGTTGCTCGCGAGCCAACACAAAGCGCCGCCCCAGTCGAAGACCCAACGATCACCTTCAGCCGCAAGCCGCGCGAGCAGCGATGCCACGTGACGGGCAGGCACACTCAGACGCCACACCGGTCGATCGTGTGACAACACATCGAGACTCGCGAGCGAGCCCCAGAGCCCACTCGCCTCCCCCGCACTGAGCGCGTGCAGCGCCAAGCCTCGCCCGAGCAGCGCCTCCAAGGCGTGCAGGCGCGCAGCCACTGAGGCCGCGAAGCCCTCGATCCGCAACACGGTGAGCGCCTCGGCGCCCACGGTGCCCGGCCCAAAATGCAAAGCCGCCGTCGCGCCAACCG
>JBJTBK010000290.1:0-18498 GCA_046091245.1 Nevskiaceae bacterium
GATCCTCAAGTACGCCGTGCACAACGTGGCACACGGCTATGGCAAGACCGCGACCTTCATGCCGAAGCCGCTGGTCGGTGACAACGGTTCGGGCATGCACGTGCACCAGTCGCTGCAGAAAGACGGCAAAGCCCTCTTTGCGGGCGACAAGTACGGCGGCCTGTCCGAGACAGCGCTCTACTACATCGGCGGCATCATCAAGCATGCCAAGGCGCTGAACGCGTTCACCAACGCTGGAACGAACAGCTATAAGCGTCTGGTGCCGGGCTTCGAAGCACCCGTGATGCTCGCCTATTCGGCGCGCAATCGGTCGGCTTCGATCCGCATCCCCTGGGTGGCGAATCCGAAAGCGCGTCGTATCGAAGTGCGCTTCCCGGACTCCTCCGCGAACCCGTACTTCGCCTTCGCTGACCTGATGAGGGCGGGCCTTGATGGTATCCAGCACCAGATTCCCCCGGGCGACCCGGCGGAAAAGGACCTCTACGACCTCGAGCCTGAGGAGGCGAAGCACATCCCAACGGTGTGCCACTCGCTCGACATGGCACTCGAATACCTCGACAAGGATCGGGAGTTCCTCACCCGCGGCGGCGTATTCACCAACGACGTGATCGATGCCTACATCGGTCTGAAGTTGCAGGAAGTCACGCGTTTCCGCATGAGCACGCACCCGGTCGAACTCGACCTGTACTACAGCTGCTGATGGCACGGTCGTGATGCGTGGTCACACCCATGGCGGTTGAGCGTCTCTTCGAGACGTTTGCCGCGCATCACGACCCGTCGGATCTACTCGATGCGCTGCTCACAGGCATCGTGCTGCTTGATGCGGACTTTCGCATCATCCACGCCAACGTTTCCGCTCAAGGGTTGCTGGCCGTGGGACTCAACCAGTCCCGCGGTCGGCCGCTCACTGACCTGTTCGTCGATGGGCAGGTGCTCGGCGCAGCGCTATCACGCGCGCGCGATCGGGGTGAAGTCGTCAACGAGTGTGAAGTCAGTCTGCGCCCGGTCAGCGCCCCGCGCGAGGTACGCATTGTCGATGCCATCGTCAGTCCCGTAGACGATGTCACCGGTTCGCGGCGTTTTCTGCTCGAATTGTCCGATGCGGCTCCACGCGCTCGTCTGAGCCGCGACAACGAATTGCGCTCCCGTCTCGAGGGCAATCGCTTGATGACGCGGCAACTTGCCCACGAAATCAAGAACCCCCTCGGTGGCTTGCGTGGTGCCGCTCAGCTGCTCGCGCGCCAGTTACCCGACGCGGATTTGCGCGAATACACGGCCGTGATCATCAACGAAGCGGATCGCCTGACAGCGCTCGTCGACAGCATGACGAGCCCGGCACGACCGACGCAAAAGGCCGTGATCAACGTGCACGAGATCTGCGAGCACATTTACCGCTTATTGCGCGCCGAGTCCGGTGCCGAGGTGCGCATCGAGCGTGACTATGATCCCAGTATCCCGGAAGGATTCTTTGATCGTAACCAGCTCGTCCAGGCGCTGCTCAATCTTTGTCGCAATGCACTTCAGGCTATCGGGGATCGCGGCACGGTGACCTTGCGTACCCGCGCCATCACTCAGGCCCACATCGGTCTGGTTCGGCATCGGTTGGCTGCGCGCATCGACGTGCTCGATGACGGCCCCGGTGTGCCGCCCGCTATTCGCGGTAGTCTGTTTTTCCCGCTCGTGACCGGCCGCGCTAACGGTACCGGTCTCGGTCTTGCACTGTCGCAGGAACTCGTCAACCGCAATGGTGGCATCATCGAATACGAGAGCGAGCCGGGTAGGACGGTGTTTTCGGTGCTACTGCCGCTCGAGCTCGCGGAGGCATCGTCATGAGCGCCCGGCCGCTGCGTGTGTGGTTGGTCGATGACGACGCTTCGATCCGTTGGGTGATAGAGCGGGCGCTCAAGAGTGCCGGCATGTTGCCGCGGGTGTTCGAGGCGGCGGAGCCGGCACTCGAAGCGTTGAGGTCTGATAGCCCCGACGTGCTGGTTACCGACATCCGCATGCCGGGTCTCTCGGGTCTCGACCTTGTTCGCAAGATTCACTCTGCACGTCCGCAGTTGCCCGTCATCGTCATGACGGCGCACGCTGATCTCGACAACGCTGTGTCTGCCTACGAAAGCGGTGCGTTCGAGTATTTGCCCAAGCCCTTCGACATCGATCAAGTTGTCGAACTCGTCAAGCGCGCTGCGCAAAGCGTGCAGCGCTCCAGTCCTGACAGCACAGCGGATGGGCGCATGTCCGGTCTGCTCGGCAAAGCACCGGCAATGCAGCAAGTGTTCCGCGCGATTGGTCGATTGTCGCGTTCCGCAGTCACGGTGTTGATCACCGGTGAGTCGGGCACGGGCAAAGAGCTCGTGGCGCGCGCCCTGCATGGCCACAGTCCGCGCGCCAACAAGCCGTTCATTGCGCTGAATACCTCGGCCATTCCATCCGAGCTGCTCGAGTCGGAGTTGTTCGGGCACGAGAAGGGCGCGTTCACGGGTGCTGATGCGCTGCGTCGCGGTCGTTTCGAGCAGGCCGATGGCGGCACGTTGTTTCTTGATGAGATCGGCGATATGTCCACGCCGCTGCAGACGCGGCTGCTTAGGGTGCTGGCCGAGGGCGAGTTCTACCGTGTCGGCGGTCAAACTCCGATTCGTGTCGATGTACGCGTGATCGCCGCGACGCATCAAAATTTGGAGGATCGGGTCAGTCGCGGCCTGTTCCGCGAGGATCTTTTCCATCGACTGAACGTGATCCGCATCGAGTTGCCGCCACTGCGCGCCCGTCGCGAGGATGTGGCCGATCTGCTCGAGCACTCTTTGCGCGTGGCGGCGCAAGAATTGGGTGTCGAACACAAGACGTTGGCGAAGGAGGCGCGCGCGGCGCTCGCGGCCTACCAGAGGCCCGGCAACGTTCGCGAACTCGTCAATCTATGTCGGCGTTTGTCAGTGCTTGCACCCGGCAGCGAGATTCGTCTCGACGATCTGCCTACCGAGATTTTGGGCGCGAGTCTGGCGCAAGATGCGCAGGGCTGGTCGGCACTGCTGGCACGATGGGCGGAAACCGAGGCGTTGCACAGCGGCTCGGCGCCATTGCTTGATACCGCTTTGCCGGAGTTCGAACGCACGCTGATTGGCGTAGCGCTCAAACATACCCAGGGTCATCGACAGGAAGCGGCGCGTCTGCTCGGTTGGGGGCGCAATACGTTGACGCGCAAGCTCAAAGAACTGGGCATGGAAGAGGGCGACGCGGACGAGGCGCCGAACGACGCTGCGGCGTAATCAGTCTTCGGCGCTTGCGCGCAGCATTAGACTACTAAAAACCGTGAACTCGTCGAGATGAGTTTCTAGGATGCGAATCAGAATGGGTAACTGCAGCGCCTGATACTGGTGCACTGCGATGTTGCGAAACCCCACCATGCGTTGTAACGCTTCGGCCAACGGCGGCTCGATACGGTGCGCTTGCACGAGCAGGCCGAAAATTTCGCGCGTTCCTTGCGGCACACCCAACCGATCGCGCCGAACGACGTGCTGCCCCATATCTATGGCTGCTTCGCAGGCGCGCTGGATATTCAATACGGCGGCGTCCTGCCGCGTGTAGTCGGTGGCGAAGCGCTCGCCCGCTGCGGCGTACTCCTCGCGAGCGCGGGCGACGGCGCGTTCGATAATCGCCGCCTTGTTGAGCAGGACGTCATCCGCCATGCACGACCCCACTGCGCAAGATCTCTTCGACCAGCGGCGCCCGAAGTTCGTCGAGCTCCTGCTTGTCGCGCAGTACCTGAAGCTCCCACAGATCTACCGTGAGCGCTGATTGCACCCACCAGCGCTGCCCGGTCACTAACACTTGATGCTGCATTACCGTTGTCGCTCGGCGTAAATCGACGAGATCGACATCGCAACCCACAAGTTTTGCCACCTCTGCGCCGAGCTCCCACAGCGCCACCGGATCGAGCCTCTCTGGAGTGAGAACGGCGAGATCCAGATCGCTACGGCTTGTCGCCGTGCCCTGCGATCGACTACCGAACGCATAGACCGCTTGAAGACCGGGCAGCCGGTGCTGCAGCAAACCCAGGATGGCGATGCGGTCCATAGGCACGATGCTACCCCTTCAGCCGACAAGAGCGGTACAGGGTCGTGTACGCCGCTGCTGCTGCGGACCAACTGTGATCGCGGTTCATGGCGGCCTGCTGCAGCGTGTGCCAGTGAGGGCGGTCACGCCACGCAACGAGGGCACGCTGCACAGCATCGCCGAGAGCTGCTGCATCGGCTGCATCGAACGTGAAACCAGTCGTTGCGTCGACCGTGTCGGCGAGCCCACCGACTCTTCGCACCAAAGGTAAGGTGCCATAACGCAGACCATAAAGCTGCGTAAGACCGCAGGGCTCGAAACGCGAGGGCAGCAGGATGACATCGGCGCCCGCAATGATGCGATGTACCAAGGTTTCGTCGTAACCGATTTGCACGCCCACGGCCGTCGGGTGCGCTCGCGCCGCTTCGCGAAACGCACTTTCGAGCGCCGCATCGCCGCTGCCGAGCAGCACGAGTTGCCCGCCGGCTGCGAGCAGCCCTGGCAAAACCTCGAGCAGCAGATCAAGACCTTTCTGATGCGAGAGGCGACTGACCACGGCAAAAAGCGGCGCGTCGCTGCGCACCGCAAGCCCCAGCTCCTGTTGTAGGGACGCTTTGCATTGCGCTTTACCGCTGAGATCGGCGGTGTCATACGTCGCCGCGAGGTGCGCGTCGGTCGCAGGGTTCCACACCGCCGGATCGACGCCATTCAAGATGCCGTGCAAATCACCCGCTCGGCTGCGCAGCACGCCCTCAAGACCGCAGCCGAACTCCGCGGTGGTGATCTCGCGAGCATACGTCGGGCTCACGGTGCTGATCGCATCGGCATCGACCAAGCCTGCTTTCATGAACGACAACTGACCGTGGAATTCGAGGCCGTCGAGTCCATCCAGACATCGAGCGGGCAAGCCCAGCAACGGAAAATCGCCGAGTTCGAAGCGCCCTTGGTAGGCGAGGTTGTGAACGGTGAATACCGATCGCGAGCGACGAGGCGGGTGCAGCCGAAGCATCGTGCAGGCGAGTGCCGCGTGCCAATCGTGGCAGTGCAGCAGTTCCGGTTGCCACGGCGGGCCCGCATCGCCGGCGGCCAGGTGAGCGCCGTACCAGCCGAGCAGCGCAAAACGCTGCAGGTTGTCGCGCCACTCCCGACCCGTCGCATCTTGATAGGGACCCCCGTCGCGCGCGTACAGATACGGCGCATCGATGACATAGACCGGCAGTTCGCTCTCGGTCAACACGCCTTGGCGCAGCGTGACGCGCGCGGCGCCAAAGAGTGCACCACCGTCATGCACCTTCCGTGAGCGGCGTAAGGCATCGAGGATGGTCGGGTAGCCGGGCAGCAGCACGCGAGCATCGAGCCCGGCTGCTCGCTGTGCTGCGGGCAAGGCCGCGACCACATCGGCGAGCCCGCCCGTCGTCACGAACGGAAACATCTCGGCTGCGACGTGCAGCACGCGCAAGGGTCGACTCGAGGTGGTCAAGGTGTCTTTGGCAGGTTGAGTAACATCTGGCGGGTAACGAGCGTAATTCCCGAAGTGGTACGCAGAAACCGTGCCGCATCGAGGGCCGCATCTTCGCCGATCACGAGTCCGTCGGGAATGATGCAGCCGCGATCGACCACCGCCCGGCTGATGCGTGCGCCGCGCCCGACCTGTACGTTGGGCAGCAAGACGCTCCAGTTCACCCGTGCATACGAATGCACTCGAACACCACTGAACATCAAGGATCGCTCCACATGACCTGAGACGATGCAACCGCCAGAGACCAGCGACTCGATGGCGACGCCGCGCCGTGTGTCTTCGTTGTGGACGAACTTCGCCGGCGGTAGTTGGGGTTGGTAGGTCCAGATGGGCCAGCGATCGTCGTACAGATTCAGCAGCGGATCAGTCGCTGTCAGATCGATGTTGGCGTCCCAGTAGGCGTCGATGGTACCGACGTCACGCCAGTAGGGCTCTTCGTGCTCGCGCGTACCGACAGCACTGTCGGCGAAGCGATGCGCCACCACTTGGTGCTCGCGCACCAGCTTAGGGATCACGTCTTTACCGAAGTCGTGACTCGAGTGCGGATCGTCGGCATCTGCCGAGAGCACATCGAGCAGGAACTCGGTATTGAAGATGTACACGCCCATGCTCGCGAGTGAGCGCTCCGGTCTGCCGGGAATTCCTGGCGGATCTGCGGGTTTTTCCACGAATTCGGTGACGAGGTCCTTATCGTCGACGGCCATCACGCCGAAGGCCCGCGCTTCGGATCGGGGCACTTCGATGCAGGCCACCGTACAGGGCTTGCCATGCTCGACGTGATCCGCAAGTGCCAGCGCGTAATTCATCTTGTAGATGTGATCGCCGGCGAGAATGACCACGTACTTGCTGCGAAAACTCTGGATGATGTCGTGGTTTTGATGCACGGCGTCGGCGGTGCCCTGATACCAGTTCACCTCATCGAGACGCTGCTGTGCTGGCAGCACATCGACGAATTCGTTGAGTTCGCCGCGCATGAAGCCCCAGCCGCGCTGGATATGCCGCATCAGACTGTGGCTTTTGTACTGCGTCAGCACGGCGATGCGCCGAATGCCCGAGTTGATGCAGTTGGACAGCGCGAAATCGATGATGCGGAACTTGCCGCCGAAGTACACGGCAGGCTTGGCGCGACGATCGGTGAGGTTGAGCAGTCGACTGCCGCGGCCACCGGCAAGCACGAGCGCAACCGTACGCTTCGGTAGATCGAGGCTGGTGGCAAGTTCGTTCGAGATCATCGACAACCTCCCGGGCCGCGAATCTGGAACAGATGGGCCACGAGTATGATAATTGCATCTGCACCGTCATCGGTGCGATTTACGCGGTATTTCCATTGACAGACTCTACCCCTGCCCTGCAATCCCACGGTCTTGACGATTGCCTGTTGGGCCAAGTCGGCATCGCACCCGAGGCGGCCGGCGATTTCGAACTGATGCGCGCCACGGCGCTGGCCGTTCGCGAGGAGCTATCCCGTCGATGGGTGCGCAACGAGCGTCGCGAACGCACTGAAAGGGTGCGTCGGGTGTACTACCTGTCGAGGGAATTTTTGATCGGCCGATCACTGGGCAATGCCCTGGCGGCGGTCGATATGTCGGGTAGCGCGACGGCCGAACTCGCCGCACACGCGCGCCGACTGGAGGACATCGAGGCGCAGGAACCGGACCCGGGTCTCGGCAACGGGGGCTTAGGACGCTTGGCGGCCTGCTTTCTCGACTCCATGGCGACCCTGGGCGTGCCCTCGATGGGTTATGGCATCCGCTACGAACACGGCATGTTCGCGCAGGCGATCCAGCAGGGCAGCCAGGTGGAATATCCCGACCCGTGGCTGATCAATGGCACACCGTGGGAGTTTCCGCGGCCGGCGCTCGATTATTTAGTGCGTTTCGGTGGACACGTGCAGACGACCGAGGATCAGCCAATATGGCATCCGGCGGGCGAAGTGCTCGCCAAAGCGTACGACTTCGTGATTCCCGGCTACGGCAACGACCGGGTAAGCACCCTACGACTGTGGCGGGCGGCGGCGCCTGCGCAACTCGACCTCAATGCCTTTAATAGTGGTGACTACGCGCGAGCTGCCGGTATCAAGAACGAGTACGAGAACATTTCTTGGGTGCTGTATCCCAACGACAGTACGCCAGCCGGGCGCGAACTGCGCTTGCGACAGGAATACTTCTTCGTCTCGGCGTCATTGCAGGACATTGTGGCGCGTCACCTCGCCGAGTTCGGCGAACTGCACAGCCTTGCCGACTATGTGGCGATCCACCTCAACGATACGCATCCGGCGATTGGCGTCGCCGAACTCATGCGGGTGCTCTGCGATGAGCGAGGGTTCGAGTGGTCCGTCGCTTGGGATATCACCCGCCGCGTGTTCTCGTACACCAACCACACGCTGATGCCGGAGGCACTCGAGACCTGGTCGGTCGGATTGGTTGGGCATGTGCTGCCGCGGCACCTCGATATCATCTATCGCATCAATCAGCAGTTGTTGGATGAAGCTGCCGCCAAGCATCCTGGCGATATGGGTTTGCTGCAACGCTTGTCGCTCATCGATGAGACCGGGGAGCGCCGCGTTCGCATGGCGCACTTGGCCATCGTCGGTAGTCAGCGCATCAACGGCGTCTCCGCCTTGCACTCGGACTTGCTGGTGCAAACGATCTTCCGCGACTTTGCACGGCTGTGGCCGGAGCGATTCACCAACGTCACCAACGGCGTCACGCCGCGCCGCTGGCTCGATGGAGCAAACCCCGGGCTCTCCGCGCTGCTCGACGATTGCCTCGGCACTGAGTGGCGGGTCCGACTCGAACAGCTGTCGGGCTTGCGCAAGCGCGCCGAGGACGCCTCGTTCCGTGCGGCATTCATGGCGGTCAAGCGCAGCAACAAGCAGCGACTCGCAGCGCTTATCGACCGTGAGCTCGGTATTACAGTGAACCCGGATAGCCTGTTTGATGTGCAGGTGAAACGCATCCACGAGTACAAGCGGCAGTTGTTGAATGTACTGCACGTGGTCACGCGTTATCAGGCGATGCTCGTCGACCCGGGTGCGGATTGGGTGCCGCGTACGGTTATTTTTGCCGGTAAAGCCGCCTCGTCCTATGTCACAGCCAAAAGCATCATTCGCCTGATCAACGATGTCGCTGCCGTGATCAATGCCGATAAGCGTCTCGGCGGTCGCTTGAAGGTGGTGTTCCTGCCGAACTACAGCGTGTCGATCGCCGAGTGCGTGATGCCGGGTGCGGATCTGTCTGAGCAGATCTCTACGGCGGGCACTGAAGCCTCCGGCACCGGCAACATGAAGTTGGCTCTGAACGGCGCGTTGACCATCGGTACCGATGACGGAGCCAACATCGAAATCCGTGAACGAGTCGGCGATGACAACATTTTTATCTTTGGCCTGCTCACCGCAGAGGTGGCTGAGCGGCGGCAGCGCGGTTACGACCCGGTCGCTGTGTATCACGCTGATCCGGCGCTGCGCCGCGTGCTCGATGCCATTGCTGAGGGTGCCTTCTCGAGCGATGAGCCCGAGCGTTACCGTGGCTTGATCGACGGACTTTTGGGTGGCGGTGATCACTATCTGCTGCTCGCCGATTATGCGGCCTACATCGCCACACAGGCTCGTGTGGATGCCCTCTTCCGCGATCGCGAAGCCTGGGCTGCGGCGGCCATCCGTAATGTCGCGGGCATGGGAGTGTTTTCGTCTGATCGCGCGATCAGCGAGTACGCGCGACGGATCTGGCGGGTGGAGCCGCGTCGGTGAACGGCTGATGCTCGCCGAGGCGGATCTCGAGGCATTGCGCCGCGCATCGCACCCCGATCCGTTTGCCGTGCTCGGCCCGCATCGCAGCGACACAGGCGATATCGCGATCCGCGTTTTTATACCGGGCGCCGAGCGTGTCACAGCCGTAGCCCTCGGCTCACGCCATCGCAAGACCTTGCAACGGCGCGCCGATAGCGCACTGTTCGAAGCCGAAGTAGCAGCCGAATGGGCGTGGCGCTATCGCCTGAAGATCAAGTGGCAGGAGGGCGGCGAAGCGCTGCTCGACGACCCGTATCGGTTCGGCACACTGCTCGCAGACACCGATCTATGGTTGTTTGCCGAGGGTACGCTGCGGCGACCCTGCGAGGTGTTGGGTGCGCGTGCGTGCGTGATCGACGGCGTTGTGGGCACGAGGTTTGCCGTGTGGGCGCCGCAGGCCTCGCGAGTGAGTGTGGTCGGCGATTTCAATCATTGGGATGGTCGGCGCCATCCCATGCGGCGGCGTCATCCAACGGGGATCTGGGAGATCTTTCTGCCGGGGGTTGCCGAGGGTGCTCGCTACAAGTACGAACTGCGCGATGCAGCAGACGTCATCCTGCCGCAAAAAACCGACCCCTACGCGCTGCAGGCCGAGATGCGCCCCGCCACCGCCAGCATCGTCGCGCCTCTGCCATCGCGGGTGAGTCTGTCTGCACAGCGACAGCAGGCGAATGCGCGCGATGCGCCAATCAGTATTTACGAAGTGCACGCCGGCTCTTGGCGAAGGCCCGCCGGGGGTGATCGTGATTTCTTTGACTGGGATGCGCTGGCCGCAGAGCTCGTACCTTATGTGAGTGAACTCGGCTTCACCCACGTCGAGTTGATGCCCATTACCGAGCATCCGTTCGATGGCTCCTGGGGCTATCAGCCGATCGGCTTGTATGCGCCCACGGCGCGTCATGGTGATGCGGCTGGCTTTCGACGTTTCGTCGAGTGCTGTCATGCAGCCGGCCTCGGTGTACTGCTCGACTGGGTTCCCGCGCATTTCCCAGCCGATGCGCATGGTCTGGCACGGTTTGACGGCTCTGCGCTCTACGAGTACGCCGATCCGCGCGAGGGTGTGCATCGCGACTGGAATACGCTCATTTACGATTTCGCCAAGCCGGAAGTTCGTGGATTCCTGATCGGCAGCGCTTTGCATTGGCTAGAGCGTTTCGGCATCGACGGTCTGCGGGTCGATGCGGTCGCCTCGATGCTGTATCGCGATTACAGTCGTCCGCCCGGTGAGTGGCTGCCCAACGTGCAGGGTGGCCGCGAAAATCTGGAGGCCATTGCGTTTTTACGACAGCTTAACGAAGTCGTCGGCGCGGAGTGCCCCGGTGCCGTGACAATCGCCGAGGAGTCCACGGCCTTTCCCGGCGTTTCGCGCCCGACGTACGCCGGGGGACTGGGTTTTCATTACAAATGGAACATGGGCTGGATGAACGACAGCCTGCGATACATCGCCCGCGATCCGATTTATCGTCGCTACCATCAGGGCGAGCTGGCCTTCGGGCTCGTGTATGCCTTCAGTGAGAACTTCGTGCTGCCGGTGTCACATGATGAAGTGGTGCACGGCAAGGGGTCCTTGCTCGGACGCATGCCGGGTGACGCCTGGCAACGGTTCGCGAACCTGCGCGCGTATCTCGGATTCATGTTTGCGCACCCAGGTAAAAAGCTGCTGTTCATGGGTTGTGAGATCGCGCAGCCGCAAGAGTGGACTCATGACGGGGAGCTGGCGTGGTCTTTGTTGCAGCACCCCGAACATCGTGGCGTACAGCATCTGGTGCGCGATCTGAACCAGCTCTACCGAAGCACACCTGCGCTATACGAACTCGACACTGAGACGGCTGGTTTCGAGTGGTTGATCCACGATGATGCAACGCACTCGGTTTATGCGTTTTTGCGCCGTGGCCGCGATCCCAAGGCCGCGATCCTCGCGGTTTGCAATTTCACGCCCACGCCGCACGAACACTATCGAATCGGCGTGCCGGGCCCGGGCACGGTACGCGAATGCCTGAACACGGACGCGGCTTGTTACGGCGGCAGCAATGTCGGCAACGCATCGGCGGCCCTGGAGGCCGAGCCACATCCAGCGCAGGATCGCGCGTGGTCGATCACGCTGCGTTTGCCGCCGCTTGCCGTGATATTTGCGCACTGGGAGCCGCGATGATCGGCCGCGGTCGAGCGTATCCGCTGGGTGCCAGCGTCACACCGCAAGGTGTGAACGTTGCGGTGTTTTCTGCGCATGCGACCGCCATCGAAGTGTGCGTGTTCGATGCGACCGGCGAGCATGAACGACAGCGCTTTACGCTGCCTTGCCGTACCGGCGACATTTGGCACGGTGAGATACCGGGTGTTGGCGTTGGACTTGTGTATGCCTTACGGGCGGACGGGCCGTGGCAGCTGGAAGCAGGTCATCGGTTCGATGCGACGAAGTTATTGCTAGACCCTTGCGCGCGCGAAATCCTCCAAAGCGATCCATGCAAGGCGCGCGTGGTCGACGATGTGTACGACTGGAGCGGTGATACCAAGCCGGAACACCGGCGCGAAGATCTTGTGATCTACGAGTTGCACGTCAAGGGATTCAGCGTGCTGAACCCGCTTGTGCCCACGGCACTGCGTGGCAGTTATGCGGGGCTAGCACATCCCGCCTCGATCGATCACTTGCGATCGCTCGGCGTTACCGCGGTCAGTCTTCTGCCCGTACATCAGCACCTCGATGAGTCGGCGCTCGTCGACCGCGGCCTCGTCAATTATTGGGGATACAACACGCTGGGCTTTTTCTGTGCGGATTGGCGCTATGCCAGCGCTGCGAGTCGCGCAGCAGCCAATCCGGGCCGTGCGCTGCGTGATGAGTTCCGCGACATGGTCAAGGCCTTGCACGCCGCCGGCATCGAAGTCATTCTCGATGTGGTGTTCAACCACACCTGTGAGTCGGACGAGCACGGACCTACGCTGAGCTGGCGCGGCCTCGACAATGCGTCGTGGTACCGGCTCGAGTCGCCGGCGCCGCTGCGCTACGCCAACGACACCGGCTGCGGCAACATGCTCGACTTGCGACAGCCGCGCGTGTTGCAGTTCGTCATGGACTCGCTGCGTTTCTGGGCTGGCGAGATGCATGTCGACGGATTCCGTTTCGATCTGGCTCCGGTGCTGGCTCGGGGCGATCACGGCTTCGATGCGAAGGGCCCATTCTTTCAAGTCATCGCGCAGGATCCCGTTCTCGTCAATGTGCGGCTTATCGCCGAACCGTGGGATGTCGGCCACGGCGGTTACCAACTGGGGGCGTTCCCCCGCGGCTGGCTCGAGTGGAACGATCGATTTCGCGATACAGCCCGGCGCTGGTGGGTGACCGGTGAGGCCACGCGTGGTGAGTGGGCACAACGTCTCTGTGGCTCGGCCGACACCCTGCAGCATCGCGATCGGAATCCCGCGGATTCGGTCAATTATGTGGTCTCACACGATGGGTTCACGCTGCGCGATCTGGTGAGTTACGAAAGCCGCCACAACGAAGACAACGGCGAACACAATCGTGATGGACACGTCGCTAATCACAGCCGCAACTACGGCGTCGAGGGTGATACCGACGAACCCCTGATTTTCGAACGAAGGCAACGCGTGCAGCGTGCACTACTCGCTTCCGTGCTGCTGTCGCAAGGTACGCCGATGCTCGCCGCGGGTAGCGAACTCGGTCAGACGCAACGGGGCAATAACAACGCCTACTGTCAGGACGGTCCTCTCAGTTGGCTCGATTGGGCCACGGCAGACGCGGAGCTGCCGAAGTTGGTGCAGCGGCTCGCCCGACTGCGCCAACGGTATCGACCCTTCGCGAATACCTGGTACGTGGGCGATCATCAGGGCGATGGCCGCTACGACATCGGCTGGTTCGGTCGAGACGGCGAGGCGCTCGAGACGCACCATTGGCACCATCCGCAGTCTCGTGTGCTCGGCGTTCATGTACAAAAGACCGGCAGTAGCTGGCCGCAGTGGCGCGTTTATCTACTGTTCAATGCCGAAGATACCGTCGCCCAAGCCGTATTGCCGAGCGGTACATGGCGTGCGGTGCTCGATACGAGCCGCTCGGATGGCGCGCCTGTCTCAATCGAGCCGGATTCGCCGCCGGCAGGTCAAAGGCTGCGCATCGCCGTTCCGGCTGAGAGCATGCTGATGCTGGTGCAAGGAGAAGACCCATGAGATTGCCGCGATCGAGCGGAGTGCTGCTGCATCCCACGAGTCTGCCCGGACCACATGGTTCGGGGGATCTCGGTGCGGCGGCTCGTCATTTCATCGATTGGTTAGCGGTGGCGGGGCAGCGACTGTGGCAGGTGCTGCCGTTAGGTGGCGTCGGCCCCGGTAACTCTCCCTACATGAGTGATTCCGCGTTTGCGGGCAATCCGCTGCTGGTGGATTTGCAATCGCTGCAGCAGCGCGGCTGGCTGCGCGAGGACGAACTTGCGCCCATCGCAGCGTTCAGTGCGCAGCGAGTCGACTACGCCAGCGTGATTCCGTGGCGATTGCAACGGTTACAGCGTGCTGCCGAACGTTTCTTCGAACGCGCAGATGCGGTCGCACGCGCGCAGTACGACGAGTTTTGTGAACACGAGGCCGAGTGGCTCGATGACTACGCCCTATTCAAGGCGCTCGAAGCAGCCGCCTCAGGTCGTAGTTGGCAGCAGTGGCCCGAAAAGTTGGCTCATCGTGAGGCCGCAGCGCTGCATCGCGCTCGGCGCCACTACGCCGATCAAGAGCGAGTCCATCGCTTCGTTCAATGGTGTTTTTTCAGCCAGTGGCAGAGTGTTCGTGACCATGCACGTAGTCGCGGTGTACGACTCGTTGGCGATGCGCCAATTTTCGTTGCTGCGCAAAGCGCTGATGTATGGGCGCACCCGGAGTTGTTCGAGCTCGACGCCAAAGGTTGGCCTTACGCCGTCGCGGGCGTACCGCCCGATTATTTCAGCGTCACGGGGCAACGCTGGGGAAATCCGCTGTATGTCTGGCCTGTGCATGCGCGCGAGAAATATGCCTGGTGGATCGCTCGGATACGTCATGCCATGCGCTCTTTTGATGTGCTGCGCATCGATCACTTTCGCGGTTTTGCCGCGTATTGGCGCGTGCCGGCTGAGTCACCCACGGCGGTCGATGGCGAATGGATGGAGGGTCCGGGTAACGCCTTGTTCGATGCGGTCGCGGAAGCCTTGGGTCCCGTGCCGATCATCGCCGAGGATTTGGGTCTATTGACCGAGGATGTGATCGCCCTGCGACGGCACTGCGGTTTTCCCGGCATGAAAGTACTCGGCTTTGCCTGGGATGGCGATGCCAACAACGTCATGCTGCCGCATCGATACACGCCCGATACCGTGGTCTATACCGGCACCCACGACAACGACACGATCTGTGGGTGGTGGGCGAGTTGTGACGAAACGATACGGCGTCAGGTACGCGAGTACCTGCAAGTGGAGGGGCGTGAGATCCACTGGGACTTCATACGCGCTGCGTGTGCGAGTGTGGCCGACACGGCGATTCAGCCACTGCAGGACGTGCTCGGTCTTGGCAGCGAACACCGCATGAACACGCCTGGCATTGGCGAGGGTTGTTGGCAGTGGCGGTTCACCTGGTCGCAGATGGGGCCTGAACCGGCAGAGCGGCTGGCCGCACTGGCCCGCACTTATGGCAGGATCGCGCCATGAACCTCTCTGAATTACTGGCGCAGGTGTTCTGGGGCAATACGCTGCTGAACTGGTCTCTATCGCTCGCGGCCTTCTTCATCACCTTTACGGTACTTCCTGCGGTGCGTGCCTTCGTAATGTCCCGTGCGCGCCGCCTCAATACGGCAGAGACGCGAGGGTCTGCGGAGCTCGTTCTGCTACTGATTACCCGCACACGCGCTGCGTTTCTCTTCATCGTGGCGGTGTATGCGGCAGAGCGTTTTCTCGTCTTGCCGGCGCGCGTGGAGCAGCTGTCGGCCACCGTCATCGTCTTCGTGGCGTGGATACAAGTGGCGCTGTGGGCCGTGGCGGCTGTGGAATTTGCACTCGGTCAGCGTGAGGCGCGTAAGACGGCAGCGGGGGAACAGCGTGAGGCCGGTTCGATCAGCGTGCTGTTGTTCATCGCGCGTGTAGCGATCTTTGCGCTCGCCATCTTGCTGGCGCTCGATAATCTGGGCGTCAACATCACCGCGCTGGTGGCTGGCCTTGGCATCGGCGGTATCGCCATCGCGCTGGCCGTGCAAACGGTGCTGGGTGATCTGCTGGCCTCGCTGTCCATTGCCTTCGATAAACCGTTTCAGCCGGGCGATCTGCTGCGCCTCGACGACATCGAAGGCACGGTTGAACACATCGGCGTGCGCAGCACGCGGCTACGGAGTTTGAGCGGTGAGCAGATCATCATTCCGAACGCCGATTTGCTGCGCAGTCGGGTTCGCAATCTTGGTCGCATGCCGGAGCGACGTATGCTGTTCACGGTGGGCGTTGCCTATGAAACGCCACCCGTGAAACTTGAACAGGTCTCTTCCATCGTCGAGCGTGCCGTCGTCAGTGTCGAGGGCACACGTTTCGAGTACTGTGCGTTTCGCAGCTTCGGTGACAGCTCGTTGAATTTCGAAATCGTTTATTTCGTGCCGGACTGGGACTTGGCACGCGGCCGGTTCGTCGCCATCAACGATGCGGTCAACCGCAGCATCCACGCGGCCTTTGCCCGCGATGGCATCGAGTTCGCCTACCCGACTCGTACCATCATCAACCGAGTCGTAGCGAACCGATGAGTTCCGTGATGTTGCCGAGTTTGTGCTCGCGCAGATAGTCCGCGATGCCCGCATTGATGCGCTTACAACTCATCGGGTCATAGAACAACGAGGTGCCGACGCCTACGGCACTCGCACCGGCGATCATGAACTCGATGGCATCGGTAGCGCTGACGATCCCGCCTTGCCCGATGATCGGCACATTGTGCTTGCGTGCGACCTCGTACACCTGATGCACCTTCAATAGCGCAATCGGCTTGATGGCGGGGCCCGACAACCCGCCCTGCACATTGCCGATCACCGGACGCCGGGTGCGCGCATCGATAGCCATGCCCATCAGCGTATTGATCACCGACAGTCCGTCGCTGCCGGCCTCAATGCACAGTCGGGCGTTTTCGCGAATGTCCGTCTGGTTCGGTGAAAGCTTCGTGATCAGGGGTTTGCGGGTAGCCGCGCGACACGCTGCGACTACGCGTGCGGACATGTCAGGGTAGTTGCCGAAGGCGACGCCGCCTTCTTTAACGTTGGGACATGAAATATTGATTTCGATGGCGTCGATCGGCGAGTCGTCGAAACGCCGAGTGACTTCGGCATATTCCTCGATGGTCGAGCCGGAGACGTTGGCGATGAAGCGCGTCTCGCTGAAATCGAGCGTCGGCAGGATCTGCTTGACGACGTAGTCGGTGCCTGGGTTCTGCAGACCGATGGCATTGAGCATGCCCATGGGCGTCTCGAACACCCGGTGTGGCGGATTGCCGAGCCTGGGCTCGAGCGTGGTGCCCTTCAGCACGATGCCGCCGCAATCGGTGTTGGAAAAACCTTCGACCCGGGTGTACTCCTCGCCAAAGCCCACACAGCCTGACAGCAACACGATCGGCGAGGCGAACGACATGCCGAGGAAGTGATAGCGCAGCGATTCGGCCGGGCCAGTGGGTTCAGACATACGTTAGATTATAGATCTTGCCCGCCAAAAAGACCGGGATCCCATGGCCGTCCGTCGCATCCTTGCTCCGTTGACCCTGCTGTTGCTGCTTGCGGGCTGCACGTCGATGCCGTTATCCAGCATGGTGCAGCTGGCCGCCATGGGTCGGGAGGGTTTAGAGCGCGTCGATCCCGCACAGCTCCGGGTACGGTTGTCGGTATCGCAGGGTTTCGAAATCGACGTGAATCGCGCGCGGTTGCGCCTGTCCGTGACGGCACCTGGCGGCGCGTCGCGCGACGTCGATCTGTCACTGGAGTTAATCGAGCGCTCGCAGTTCGGGCGATCCACCGGTTTGCTGCGACGCGCCCTCCCGCAGCCGACTTACCTGCTGCGGTTGACGCCGCAAAGCGCGGCGGAGTTGGCGGCGCTGCGCCAGTCACTGGCCACGCGTGAACGGGGCACACGACGCAGCTTTAGCGTCAGCGCGCCGTTTTCCAGCCTACCCGCACAGGCCACGTCGGTGACGTTCTGGGCCGATCTGAAGCTGTCGGCCGACGGCGCATGGATCGCGCTGCTCGATGCGGCCGAACTGAAATTCACCAGCCGGTCGTAGTGCATCACGCAGAGCATCGAGCCACCATGTTCCGCATCGTATTGTTCGAGCCGGAGATCCCCCCCAATACCGGTAACGTGATTAGGCTGTGCGCCAACACCGGTGCCGAGCTGCACCTCGTCAAGCCGCTGGGTTTCGATCTCGATCGCCGCTCGGTACGACGCGCGGGCCTCGATTACCGCTGGATGGCTGCCGTGCATGTGCATGCCGAATTCGCTGCGTGCCGCCGCGCCATCGCGGAGGCGGCCGGTCCGCAGCCTCCCCGCTGGTATGCCATCGAAACCGGCGGTAGTCGTCGCTACGACGAGGTGCGCTACGCCGCAGGCGATGTGCTGCTGTTTGGATCCGAACGGCGAGGCTTGCCCGGCCCAGTGCTGGAGGAACTTGGCCGGGATGCTTTACTCAGCATCCCGATGCGCGAGGGCAACCGCAGCCTCAATCTATCGAATGCGGTGACGCTCGTGACCTACGAGGCGTGGCGCCAGAACGACTTCGAGATACTGTCGTTTGCGGCGACAGGATTGCCGGGTGTGATACCAACGCTCAGCGACTGAACTCAGCCTTGATCGGCCGCGACATCAGCGTCTTCACGACTTCCTGCGGTGGCAGGTTTTCGTACAGCAGGCGGTAAATACCATCGCAGATCGGCATTTCCACACCTTCGCGTTGCGCGACGCGGCGCACGGCCTTGGCCGCCAAGTACCCTTCAACCACCTGACCGATCTGCGCAAGTGCGGCCTCGACACTCGAGCCTGCAGCGAGCAGCAAACCGAAGCGCCGATTGCGTGACTGGTCGTCCGTGCATGTCAGGACGAGATCGCCGAGCCCGGCGAGACCCATGAAGGTTTCGCGTCGCGCGCCGAGCCGCTCGCCGAGTCGCGTC
>JBJTBK010000291.1:0-5314 GCA_046091245.1 Nevskiaceae bacterium
AGCACGATCAAGGACATGGGCAAGGTCATGGCGCTGGTTAAATCCCGCGCCGCAGGGCGGGCAGACATGGCCGCCGTCAGCGCGCTCATCAAAGCCAAACTCGGCGCGGGCTGAGCAACGCGCTTATCCTAGTCGCCCATGAGCGGGCGCATTCCCCAAAATTTCATTGATGATCTGGTCGGGCGAACCGACATCGTCGAGCTCATCGGCGCGCGCGTGCCGCTGAAAAAATCCGGGCGCGAATTCAAAGCCTGCTGTCCGTTCCACGACGAAAAATCACCCTCGTTTTGGGTCAGTCCCGACAAGCAGTTCTATCACTGCTTCGGCTGCGGTGCGCATGGCACGGCGCTCGGCTTTCTCATGAACTACGACCGGCTGAGCTTTCCCGAAGCCATCGAGGAACTCGCCAGTCGTGCCGGCGTGGAGATTCCTCGCGACACGCGCCCTGACGATGGGCGCAGCCGGGAGGATGCGGACCTTGCAGCGTTGATGGCGCGCGTCGCCAACCATTGGGCGCAGCAGTTGCCGGGCAACCGGCGCGCCGCCGATTACATCGCGCGGCGAGGACTCAGCCCCGAGACATTGCAGAAATTCGGCATCGGCTACGCCGCGCAATCCTGGAACGAGGTGCTGCAACGGTTCGGCGCCCAACCACAGGACCGCCAAGCGCTGCTGGCTGCCGGCCTCGTGATCGAGCGCGACGCCTCGGCAGGGCCCGGTGCGGACAAACTTTACGATCGATTCCGCGACCGCATCATGTTCCCGATCCGCGATGCCCGCGGTCGGGTCATCGCCTTCGGCGGCCGCATCATCGATCAGGGCGAACCGAAATATTTGAACTCGCCGGAAACCACTCTCTTCCACAAGGGGCGCGAACTCTACGGTCTGTACGAGGTGCGCCAAAGCCGCCAGACGCTGCGCCGTTTGATGGTGGTGGAGGGCTACATGGATGTGGTCCGCCTGCATCAAGCCGGCATCGAGTACGCCGTGGCGACGCTTGGCACCGCCACCACCCCAGAGCATTTGAAGCGTGCGTTTCGTCTCGTCAATGAAATCGTCTTTGCCTTCGATGGTGATCGAGCGGGGCGCGCCGCCGCATGGCGCGCGCTGAATAACGCACTGCCCGAAGTGCGCGAAGGGCGGCAGTTACGTTTTCTCTTTCTGCCCGATGGGCACGACCCAGACACGCTAGTGGGCGCCGAGGGCAAAGCGGCGTTCGAGCAACGGCTCGAAGGGGCGCTGCCGCTGTCTGAATACCTTGTGCAGGAAATCACCGCACAAGCCGATCTCGCCCATGCCGACGGCAGGGCACGCTTCGCCGAAATCGCCCGCCCCTTAGTGGCCCGGATCCCCGAGGGCGTGTACCGAGAACTACTGATCGAGCGCCTGGCTGAGGCCATACGCCTGCCCTCGAGCCGATTGAAAGAGTTGTGGAACACCGCCAACGCCGCCACTCCGACGCGACGCGACGACGCGGCTCGAGAACTGCCGCGATCGGCGGGACGCGCGGGGCAAAGCGCCGGCCGTGGCGGGCTGATGCGTCAGGCCGTACTGACCTTGGTCCACCACCCGCGCATTGCCGTGGAGCTCGCGACAGGCGATCTCGACGCCTTGGCGGAAATCGATGAACCCGGGGCCGACATTCTGCGCGCGCTGATCGAGGATCTGCGCCGAACGCCCTGCAGCAGCACCGGGCAACTACTCGAACGCTGGCGGGATCGACCCGAAGCCGAGCGGCTGAGTCGCTTGGCCGCAGCCGAAACGCTGTTCGCCGATGCGGCGGCGGCTCTGCGGGAGTTCCGCAACGCGCTTGCACGGATGGAGGCTGAGCGTTGGAAGCGCCGCCTCGACCTGCTGCTGGAGCGAGAAAAAACCGCAGGTCTGACCCCCACCGAACGGCAGGAACTGCAACGCCTGATCGCAGGTCCGCCGACACGCCGAAACCCCGCCTGACGCTGACCGGTCGGCTCTTTTCCGGTATAATTGTTGGTTCGCTTCAACCGCCCGGGCACGCCCCGACAGGCCCTCAGCATGAGCAAAAAACCCAAGGCTTCCGTCGCCAAGAAACCCGCACGCCCGGCTCCGGCCAAGGCCGCTCCGCGCAAGGCCGCGGCGCCCGCCAGCAAGACTGCCGCCAAGGCGGGCGCTAAAGCGACCAAGGCTACGCCTGTCAAAGCGCCGCCGCCGAAGGCGGCAGCCAAGCCGGCGGCGAATCCCGCTCCCAAGCCGGTCGCAGCCAAAGCGCCGGTGAGTAAGACGCCGGCGGTCAAACCCGCAGGCGCCAAGCCCGCAGCCGCCAAGCCAACGCCGGCAAAGGCCAGCCCGGAGAAAACCCCGGTAGCTGCCAAGTCGGCGAGCAGCAAGCCCGTCGCCAATAAGGCGGTCCCCGCCCCCACGAAACCCATCGCGCCCGCCAAAGCAGACACATCGAGCAAAGCCGCCAAGGCCGCGAGCAAAGCCGCAGCCGCCGAGGGCAGCAAGATCCTGGCGATGCCCGAGCGACGCCCGTTGGCGCTGCCCGAAGAACGTCAGTCGCAGTTGAAGCAGCTCATTGCGCTCGGCAAGGAGCAGAGCTACCTCACCTACTCGCAGGTCAATGACTACCTGCCCTCGGAAATCGTCGATCCCGAGCAGATCGAAGAGATCGTCAACACGATCAACGACATGGGCATCCCGGTGTACGAGAAGGCGCCCGAGAGCGATTCGCTGCTCGCGCCGGAAACCACCGCCCCGTCTGATGAAGAGGCGATTGAAGAAGCGGCCGCCGCGTTGGCGGCACTCGATGCGGAACTCGGTCGCACCACCGATCCGGTCCGCATGTACATGCGTGAGATGGGCACCGTCGAGTTGCTCACCCGCGAAGGTGAAATCAGCATTGCCAAGCGCATCGAGGAAGGCCTCGATAACGTGCGCAAGCAGATCTCGCTCTATCCGCCCACCTTCGATTTCCTGTTCAAAGCCTACGAACCGGTGAAGACCCCGGGCGGTGGACGTTTGGCAGACATCATCGTCGGCTTCATCGACCCCAACGCGCCTGATGTGATCGCTCAGCCTCAAAACCCAACCAAGGTCGAGGCCGTCGCCCCGACGGCGGAAGAGGAGGAAAGCGAGGATGGGGAAGACGGTGAAGAGGCCGTCGATACGGGACCGGATCCGGTCGAGGCCGCCGCGCGCTTCGCTTCGTTGCAGAAGTTGCACGCGCAGCTGCTCGCCTCGATCATCAAGATCGGCATCGAGGACCCGAAGACGCAAAAAATCCGCAGTAAGCTCTCTGCGGAGTTCATGGAGCTGAAGCTCGCGCCGCGCATGTTCGAAGCACTGATCGACAACTTGCGCGCCCACGTCAACGAGATTCGTCAGCTCGAAAAAGAGATCATGGTGATCGCCGTGCGTGATGCGCAGATGCCACGCAAGGAATTCATCACCACCTTCCCGCGCAACGAAACGAGCGACCGCTGGCTTGCCAAACACGTCAAGGCGGGCAAGAAGTGGTCGGCGCCGCTCGCGAAATACCAGGACGAAATCCGTAACCGCCAACTGTTGCTCGGCGAAATCGAGAAACTGCACTTCCTCTCGATCGGTGAAATCAAAGACATCAATCGCGAAGTGTCGATCGGCGAAGCCAAGGCTCGCCGCGCCAAGAAAGAGATGGTCGAGGCCAACCTGCGCCTCGTGATCTCAATCGCCAAGAAGTACACCAACCGCGGCCTGCAGTTCCTCGACCTGATTCAGGAAGGCAACATCGGCCTGATGAAAGCCGTGGACAAGTTCGAGTACCGTCGCGGCTACAAGTTCTCGACCTACGCAACGTGGTGGATTCGCCAGGCGATCACCCGCTCCATCGCTGATCAGGCGCGGACGATCCGCATCCCGGTACACATGATCGAAACGATCAATAAGCTCAACCGTATCTCGCGGCAAATGCTGCAGGAGATGGGTCGCGAGCCGACGCCGGATGAGCTCGCCGTGCGCATGGAGATGCCCGAAGACAAGGTTCGCAAGGTGCTGAAGATCGCCAAGGAACCGATCTCCATGGAGACGCCGATCGGCGACGACGAGGACTCACACCTCGGCGATTTCATCGAAGACACTTCGGTGGCTTCACCCATCGATCAGGCCACCGCCGAGTCGCTGCGCGAAACCACTCACGCTGTACTCGCACAGCTCACGCCGCGCGAAGCCAAAGTGCTGCGCATGCGCTTTGGCATTGACCTCAATACCGATCACACCCTTGAGGAAGTCGGCAAGCAGTTCGATGTCACGCGCGAACGTATCCGCCAGATCGAAGCCAAGGCTCTGCGCAAGTTGCGTCATCCGAGTCGCTCCGAACAGTTGCGCAGCTTCCTCATCGAAGACTGAGATGGGTAGAGCGCTGCGTAGGCACTGGAGGGCTCTGATGGCGCTGTTCGCCCTCGGAGCTTGCGTAGGGCCTGCGTCAGCGACTGAGCCTGCGCCGGATCTACTCTCCGGCAAAGGCTTTTTCTCCGCCGGCATGTTCTCCAACCACACGGACCTGCAGATCCGTTTTGATCCCTCCTCGCTGAAGGTTGGAACCGAAGTCGACGGGACTAGCGCTTTGACCTCGCCGACTCGCATCGATTTCGCGTCGATGGCCTGTGGCGGTTCAAGCCGCGCCACCACTTACGCTTTCTCTACACCGACTACTCGCAGACTGATGGTGCGTTTCGATAAAGAAATCCAGTGGGGCGACGAGCTGATCCCCGTCAACAGTGATGTGACTGGGCGCTTGGGTTTCGAGATCATCGAGCTCGCCTACGAGTACACCGTCCTCAAGCAGCCTACCTACGAGGTGGCTGCATCGCTTGGCGTGCATTACACGGCGCGGTCCGCAGATCTCATCGCCACCTTGACCAGCGCCGGCGCAGGCTCGCGCACGGTGGGCGGCGAGGCGCCCGTCGATGCACCCCTGCCGGTTGTCGGGCTGCGGGGCCTTTGGCACCTCGGTAAGAACGTCTACCTCGATGCTCAAGTGCAGTACTTCTCGCTGACGGTCAACGACATTGCAGGCAGCCTCAGCAACCAGCGCGCCGCGCTGATCTGGCAACCCACCTCGCGCTGGGGCGTAGGCCTCGGCTATGACGCTTTTGAAGTCGACGTGAAGTTGAAGGACGGGGATTTTCGCGGCACGGTCGACTGGGCTTACCGCGGGCCGCAAATTTTCGTCAACTACGCGTTCTGAGCGGACGCCGCGGGCCATGAAACTTGCGCAACTTCGCTACCTCACGGCCATCGTCGAGTGCGGCTTCAAAATTTCCGCAGCTGCAGAGAAGCTGCACCTGTCGCAACCGGGCGT
>JBJTBK010000292.1:0-5314 GCA_046091245.1 Nevskiaceae bacterium
CGCCCCGCGGCGCCCCCGGCCGTCCGCCGCCGCTATGGACCCCCGCGGAGCCCGCCTTTTGGGCCGGCCGGCGCCTCGACTCCACCGCGTGGGATAACGTCGCCGACGTCTTGCGCGCCGATGACTTTTATCGTCCGGACCACCGCATTATTTTTGAAGCTATCGGCTTCTTGGCCACCCAAGGTCGACCGTCGGATGCGGTCACGGTCAGCGAGCATCTCGAACGCAGCAGCAAGTTGGTCGAGGCGGGCGGTCTCGCCTACCTCGGCGCTCTCGCGCGCGACACGCCAACTGCAGCAAACGTACGCGCCTACGCTGATATTGTTCGTGAACGCTCGCTGCTGCGCCAACTGCTGAAGGCGGGCACCGACATCGCGGCGTCTGTCTTCAACAACGAGGGCGAGACGGCGCGCGAGTTGCTCGAAGTCGCCGAGGGCAAGGTGTTCGCCATCGCCGAGCAGGGCGTGCGCGGCCAGCGCGAAGGCGCGGTCGCCGTGCAGACGCTCATGCCGGGACTCATCGATCAAATCGACGAGTGGCACAACAACCCGGAGGGAATGCGCGGGCTGCCCACGGGGTTCGATGAATTTGATCGCAAGACCGGCGGTTTGCGAGGTGGTGATTTAGTGGTGGTGGCCGGGCGGCCATCGATGGGAAAAACCACCTTCGCCGTCAACATGGCCGAATATGCGGCGCTCAAGGGAGACGTGAAGGCGTCCGTCGTGATCTTCTCGATGGAAATGCCCTCCGAGCAGTTGATGACGCGCATGCTCTCCTCGATCGGCCGAGTCAGTCTGCAGCACATCCGCAGTGGGCAGATCAGCGACGAGGACTGGCCGCGCATTACGGGAGCTGCCGGGCAGTTGTCCGAGGCCAAGATATTCATCGATGAGACGCCGGGCCTCACGCCTACCGAACTTCGAGCGCGGGCGCGGCGTATCCACCGCGAACATGGCTTGAACCTCGTCGTGGTCGACTACCTGCAGTTGATGCAGGTTCCCGGAAACAAAGAAAATCGCGCCACCGAGATTGCCGAGATCTCGCGCGGTCTCAAGGCACTAGCCAAAGAATTGCACTGCCCGGTGATTGCGCTGTCGCAGCTCAACCGCGGTGTCGAGCAGCGCGTCGACAAGAAGCCGGTGATGTCTGATCTTCGCGAATGCGTGACGGGTGACACCCTCGTGTGCCTGACCGACGGGAGCAGGGTTCCCATTGCCTCATTGGTCGGCACGCAACCGGAGGTTTGGGCGCTCGACTCAGAGCAGCGCTTGGTTGCCGCGAAGTCCGATCTCGTCTGGTCAGTAGGACGACGACAGGTGCGAACGGTCCATTTAGCCAGTGGCCGACAACTTCGCGCCACCGGCGAGCATCGAGTGCTCACAGGTTCAGGTTGGAAGACCCTGGATGAGCTCGTCGTCGGTGATCGGATGGCGTTAGCGCACCGGCTGCCACAGCCACGCACCACGGCGAGCCCGAGCGGCACAGCCTGCGAAGCCGATCACGAGTTGATTTTGCTTGGGCATTTGGTCGGCGATGGCAGCTATCTGCCGCATCAACCATTGCGCTACACCACCGCCTCGGAGGCGAACAGTGTCGCTGTGACGGAGGCGGCCATGGCCTTCGGTTGCACGGTTCGGCGTCATGCGGGTCGTGGTAACTGGCATCAATTGGTGATTTCGGGGAACGGTAATCGCTGGCGCCCCGCAGGCGTCGGCGCCTGGCTGCGAGAGCTCGGAATCTTCGGTCAGCGCTCTCACGATAAGCACCTGCCCGAGGGCGTCTTTCGACTTTCGAACGAAAAAATCGCCTTGTTGCTACGGCATCTCTGGGCAACGGATGGATCGATTAGTTTGCGCAAAACGGGCGCACGCGGCGCACCCCGAGTGTATTTCAGTACTTGCAGTCCCCGTCTAGCTCACGATGTCGCGGCGCTGTTGTTGCGGTTCGGCATCGTTGCCCGGTTGAGGTCGGTGTCGCATCGTGGCGCGCGAGCGGTGCATACGGTCGATGTCAGCGGTGCGAGCGATCAGCAACGATTCCTCGAGACCGTTGGCGCTTTCGGTCCGCGCGAGGCCCCGGCCGCTGCGCTTCGTCATTACTTGGCGTCGGTGCGTTCGAACACGAATGTTGACACCTTGCCCCGAGAGGTCATGCACGACGTCCGCGCTGCCATGCGCGCACAGGGCATCACGACTCGCCGGATGGCCGCGATGCGCGGCACGGCCTACGGCGGATCCGCGCATTTCAATTTCGCACCCTCAAGGCAGACGGTTGCCGATTACGCCCGCTTGCTCGACTCGCCATCGCTTCTGCAGCAGGTACAGAACGATGTGTACTGGGATCGGGTAGTCAGTGTCGATGCGCCTTCGGTCGAAGAGTGCGAAGTCTTCGACCTCACAGTGCCCGGCCCGGCCAACTGGCTGGCCGACGGCGTGGTCAGTCACAACTCGGGCGCGATCGAGCAGGATGCAGACATGATCCTGCTGATCTATCGTGAAGAGGTCTACGACAAGAACACGACTAAGAGAGGCATGGCGGAGATCGATCTGGCCAAGCATCGCAATGGCGAGACCGGCACGTTCGTGCTGACCTTTCAAGGCCAGTATTCGCGCTTCGTCAACTACGCGCCGGATTCTTACGCCGAGGGCGTACTGCGCTGATCTCAGCGCCGCAGCGCATGGGTGCCCCGGCAAACAGTCCGCTGAACGCGCTTATTGATCTGGCGACCTTGCGTGCGAACTTTGCGATATTCCGACGGGCGGCGCCGCGTGCCAAGATTCTCGCCGTCGTCAAAGCCAACGCCTACGGGCACGGAGTCCTACCCGTAGTCCGAGCGCTCAACAGGGCCGACGGATTTGCCGTGGCGCGGCTAGAAGAAGCGATCGAGCTGCGCGAGGCGGGTGTGATACCTCGCATCGTGCTACTCGAGGGGGTGTTTTCCATCGCGCAGCTACGTCTGGCGCGCGCTCACCGTCTGGATCTCGTGCTGCATGACACGACCCAACTCGACATGCTCGAGGCGGAGCCTGCAGGTGGCGGGGATCTGTGGGTCAAGATCGATACCGGCATGAATCGATTGGGCTTCAGGCCTGAGCACGTCTCGGACGTTCAGGCACGACTCCGCGCACTGCCTCAATCGTCTTCGACGATTCGCTTGATGAGTCACTTTGCGCGCGCGGACGATGACGCCGAGATGACGGCGCAGCAAACTGCGCGCTTTTTCGCGGCCCATCGCCGCTGGAGCGAAGCCAGCGGCGGGGCGCCCGAGTCCAGCCTTGCCAACTCGGCCGGTGCCTTGCTGTGGCCCACATCGCATGGCGATTGGATCCGCCCCGGCATTGGTTTGTACGGCGCATCCCCGTGCGGCTCACGCGCTGCTGCGGAGTTTGGACTGACACCGGTGATGACGTTGCAGAGCGCCGTGATCGCGATTCGAAACGTGGCGACAGGCGAGTCCGTGGGTTACGGCGCAACGTGGCGCGCCAGTCGACCCTCACGCATTGCCATCGTTGCCGCGGGTTATGCCGACGGCGTACCGCGACACCTCCCCTCCGGTGCGCCAGTGTTGATTGATGGGCGGCGCGCGCCGCTTGCGGGGCGGGTTTCGATGGACATGATCGCCGTGGATGTGACGGATCTGCCTGAGACGAAAGTCGGCTCGCCCGTTGTGCTTTGGGGGCGAGGCTTGCCGGTCGATGAAGTGGCCGCTGCGGCGGGCACGCTGGCGTACGAGCTGCTCTGCGGCGTGGGTCGCCGCACGGTGTTCGAGTACGTCGACGAGTCGCACACGACGACGACGCGGGAAAAATAGCGCTCAGCAGAGGCCCAGCACGACGGTGATGTTGTCGTGACCGCCGCGCTGATTAGCGAGCGCGATGAGCACTTCGGCTTGCGAATCGAGGCTGCGGTTCGCCAATCTTCCGGCCTCGAGTTGGGCCGCGATCTCGGCATCATCAATCAGGCCGGTCAGCCCGTCCGAGCACAGCAGCAAGATATCGTCGGGGTGCACATCAAAGGTGGCCAGATCGATTTCGACTTCTAGCGACGGCCCCAAAGCTCGCGTCAGCGCTTTACTCTCAGCGCGTCGCAGCGCCTCGGTGGTGCTGTAGCCTCGGGCCATCAGGTCTTCGGCAAAGGAATGATCGCGAGTGAGTCGCTCGAGGCGGGCGCCGCGCAGACGGTAGAGCCGAGAGTCGCCGACATGTGCGACGGCGAGACGATCTTGGCAGAGCGCTGCAGCAACGAGGGTCGTCCCCATGCCGAACCAGCGTGGCGTGTTGCTGGCTGCGGCAAAGATCGCGGCGTTGGCCTCCGCCACAGCCAGCCTGAGCTGCTCGGGCTCGCGAGCGCCGCCGAGGGCGGTCAACGTCTCGCTTCAGGTGGTGACCGCAATGGTGCTCGCGACATCACCGGCGTTATGGCCGCCAAGACCATCGGCTACCAGCAGTAGGCCGGGCGCTGCCTGTGCATGGAAGCGGTCTTCGTTGCGCCGGCGTTGTCGGCCAAGATCGCTGCGAGCGGCGGTTTCGCGAAACTGGATCATCGGTGCAGTGTACTGCTCGAGCGGCTGGAGTCCGGCATGCTCTTTCGGGTGTATTTCGCGTGCTAGCATCGATGCACCCATGGCTCGTCTGCGTTCCATATTTGTCTGTCGCGCTTGCGGTGGCGAAACGCCACGTTGGCAAGGTCAGTGCCCCCATTGCGAGGAATGGAACACCATGGAGGCGGCGCAGCGTGGCCCCTCTAGCAGCGCGGGTGCTGCGGTGGGCCCGAGTGAATCGCAGGCGTTGCTGGGTCGTCTAGAGGGTGAGCAGGCCAGTCGGCGGCTCGAAAGTGGTCTGGCCGAGTTCGACCGGGTGTTGGGGTCAGGCATCGTGCCCGGCAGCGTCATCCTGCTCGGGGGTGACCCGGGAATCGGCAAATCGACTTTGTTGTTGCAGGTGGCCGCGAGCGTGGCCGGTGGTGCTCCGGTGCTGTATGCCACGGGCGAGGAGTCGACGCAGCAGGTGCGCGCGAGGGCGCGGCGGTTGGGTCTTGAGGCGCCCGCTTTGCAGATCGTTCCGGAATCTGATCTGACGCGCATTCTCGCCGCTGCCGAACAGCAACGTGTCGCCATGCTCGTCATCGATTCCATCCAAACCGTGTTTTCGCCTGAGCTGCCCTCCAGTGCGGGCGGTGTGGCGCAGTTGCGTGAATGCGCCGCCACGCTCGTGCGCCATGCCAAGCGAACCGGCACGGCCGTGTGCATCATCGGGCATGTGACTCGTGAAGGTTCGATCGCCGGTCCCAAGGTGCTCGAGCATCTGGTCGATAC
>JBJTBK010000293.1:0-9369 GCA_046091245.1 Nevskiaceae bacterium
CGCTGCCGAGTCGACGAGCAGCGCGTTGCGTCCGCTTGCGGGATCAAAAGCCCAGATATGCAGCCGATCCTTGGCTTCGCTCTTGCCCTGCAGATAGGTGACGAGTTTGCCGTCTGGAGAGAATCGCGGCGCGCGTAGCGACGCGCCCGATAGGTCTGGTCCCGTGAACAGTCGCTCGACCGACAGGGTGGTGGGCGCTGCGGGGAGCAGTGCTGGGGCAATGGCGAGCAGCAGGTAGACCAACTTTCGCATCATGGAGCGAGCATCCCAGGCAGAGCTTCAGTAACATCGTGCGCGAAACATTCACTGCACGGTTTTGACCGAGTGTAGAGAGGATCATGTCCTACCGCCACATTGCCACCAGGTTCCTGCTGATGACCTTACTTTCCACCGCCATCGGCGGATCGCCCGCGTGGGCTGCGCCCGATTACCCTGCTGCCACCCGGGGATCCGTGGTGGACACCTACCACGGCACACCGGTCGCTGACCCGTACCGCTGGCTTGAGGATGCCTCCAGCGCTGCCACGCGTGATTTCGTCAAGGCGCAAAACGCCTTGGCTACTCCGTGGCTCGAGGCACTTCCCCAACGTGCCGCCATCCGCGAGCGCCTGACGCGCAACTGGAACTACGAACGCGTGGGTCTGCCGCGTCAAAAAGGCGGGCGATATTTTTTCGTCCGCAACGATGGGATGCAGAACCAAAGCGTGCTGTATGTCGCGAGCGGCTTGCGCGACACGCCTCGTGTGCTGTTCGATCCCAATGCGGCCAGTCGCGATGCCACGGTGGCACTCGCGCGCTACGAGCCCTCGCCGGACGGCAAGCTCGTGGCTTATTCGCTATCGGACGGCGGCACCGACTGGGAGTTCTGGAAATTCCGCCGGGTCGAGGACGGCCGCGATCTCAGCGACGAGCTGCGAAACACCAAATTTTTTGATCTCTCCTGGGCGCCGGATGGCTCCGGGGTGTACTACAGCCGGTATCCGGCTCGGCAGGATGACCCCTTGCGCGGCGACGATCAGGGTCAGCCGGCCATTTACTTCCACACCCTTGGCACACCGCAGTCGAGCGACCGGCTCGTCTACCGTGTGAGCGATCACCCGACGCGGGCCCCCTCGGCCACCGTGGCGGACGATGGTCGATATTTGTTCGTGTCGCTGTTCGATGGCTACCGCACCAACGGTGTTGATGTCATTGATCTTCGTGTACCCGCCGCCTCACCGCGTCGCTTGTTCGGTGACAGGGATGCCCGATACACGGTGCGCGGCAGCGAGGGCGACACCGTTTACGTGCAGACCACGGAGTCGGCACCGCGGGGACGCATCATCGCGGTCGATGCACGGAACCCGGCGCGTACTGCCTGGCGGGAGCTCGTGCCGCAACGCGAACTGGCGCTCGATGAGGCATCCTTTGTTGGCGGTCGACTGCTGGTGAGGTATGTACGTGATGCGCACGGCTTCGCGCAGATTTTCGACCGCGACGGCCAGCGTGTTGCGGATGTGCCGTTGCCCGGGCTCGGTACGGTGGGTGGCTTCGGCGGCACGGCGAGTGACACCGAAACCTTCTTTTCTTACACGGACTTTCTGAGCCCCGGCAAAGTGCTGCGACTGGACCTGCGCGATAACACCACATCGGTCTGGCGCGAGCCGAAGCTTGCCGCGGACGTATCGCCCTATGTCACCCGTCAGGAGGTCTATACGAGTCGTGACGGAACGCGCGTGCCGATGTTCATCACCCATCGACGTGATCTCGTTCGAGATGGCAAGGCGCCAACCCTGCTGTACGGGTACGGTGGGTTCAACATCTCGTTGACGCCGACGTTCCGTCCTGCGGTGCTCACATGGTTGGAGATGGGTGGCGTCTACGTCGAGGCGAATCTGCGCGGTGGCGGCGAGTACGGGGACGCGTGGCACGAAGCGGGCACACTGACACGCAAGCAGAACGTCTTTGACGATTTCATTGCTGCGGCCGAGTACCTCATTCGCGAGAAATACACGCAACCGGCGCGACTGGCGATCTCGGGCCGCAGCAATGGCGGTCTGCTGGTGGGCGCGACCTTGCTGCAACGGCCGGATCTATTCGGTGCAGCCTTACCCGCCGTGGGCGTGCTCGACATGTTGCGAGACCACACGGCGAGTGCCAACGCGCGCCAGTGGTCCTCCGACTATGGCCTGTCAGAAAACGCCGAGGATTTCGCGGCGCAGCTGCGCTATTCCCCGGTGCACAACACCCGTCCGGGTACGTGTTACCCACCGACGCTGGTGACCACCGCCGATCGAGACGATCGGGTCGTGCCATGGCACAGCTACAAGTTCGCCGCCGCCCTGCAGCAGGCGCAAGGCTGTGCTAAACCCGTTTTGCTGCGTGTTGAAACGCGGGCGGGACATGGTGCGGGCAAGCCGACCTGGATGCAGATCGAAGATTTCGCCGATCAGTGGGCGTTCGCCGCCCATGCTATCGGACTCGAACTGCGGCGCTAGGCTTGCCTACCGCGCTGAGTCTGCGTGCCGAGCCGAGTCTGCGTGCCGCGCGGTGGGGCCTAGCGGCGGTGCAACAGGTACACCCGCTCGGCCAGATGCGTCACGCCACGGGCGGACATACGCGGAAAATCCTCGAGTGCTGTGAGCTCGTCGAGTTCGCGGATCTCGTGCGTGGCAGCGAATAGGGCGTGGACTTCATCGGGCATCACAGCATGCGGTGGCCCGCGACTCTTGCGCTGGTCGTACTCCATGGTGACGAGCAGCGTTTTCGTTCCGGGCGGCGACAGTCGCGCGAGTTGGGTTGCGTAGTCGAGGCGCATCGCCGGAGGCAGGGCGACCAAGGACGCGCGGTCGAAGATCGCGTCAATCGGCCCGAGTGTCTCCGGCGTCAGCTCAAAGAGATCGCCGCAACGTAGATCGATGCCGCGTGCCGCGGGATGCTCCTCCGCGAATTCGCGCACCGCGAGCGCCGATAACTCTATCCCCACCACGGCATGGTCGTGTTCAGCGAGCCAGATCAGATCGAGGCTCTTGCCGGCGAGCGGTACGAAGACCCGCGCGCCCGGCGGCAAGGCCAAAGAATGCCAGTGTCGCTCGAGGGCGACGTGGGGCTTCGGCATGTGAAAGCCGATTTCGCGTCGCTCCCAGCGGTCGTGCCAAAACTGCGGTTCCATGACAGCGCTCTGATCGACGGGTAGGGTGGCGTCAGGCCGCGGCGCTCGGACGCGCGGCGATCAACTCGCGCCAACGCAGGAGATGAGTCTGCGTGGGCTGTGGTCGGATTCCCGCCACTTTGCCGAACTCCAGCGTGGTGAAGGCCACGATGTCGGCGAAACTGAAACGCTCGCCGGCGATGAACGCCGCGCTGCCGAGTTGAGCATCCAGGCGTTGCCACTCGTCGAGCACTTGTCGGCGGGCGAGTTCGCCGTAGGCCGGTACCTGCTCAATGCGACCTTGCCAAAATTTATGCGTATGGCGGAATGCGTGCGTGGTGGGCACGTACAGGCGGAACATCAGGCTGAGCACTGCGCTTTCGATGCGCGCTTGTTCGAGCGGTGACTCGCCAAGCAGCGGCGGTGCCGGGTGTAGAGTCTCGATGTATCGGCAGATGGCGAGCGATTCGGTGAGACGAGTGCCGTCGTCGAGTTCCAGCACCGGCACTTCACCCTGCGGATTGACGGCGAGAAACTCCACGACAGTGTTGGCACCCGCCGCGATGTCGATCTCAACACGCTCGACGGAGAGGCCTTTTTCGGCGAGGAACATGCGAACTCGACGCGGGCTCGGCGCGAAGGCGTTGTCGTACAGTTTCATTAGCTGCAGCAGATGATGTCGAAGGGAACGTCCTGCTCTACCTGTCGCGCGCGTTCATTGGCACCCTGCCACTCAACGAAGCGCACACTCGCGCGATAGTGACTGCCGCTGATCTCGGGAAAGATGCCCATGTCGGGTGCGATAGCGACACGCAGCAACTGCACGGGATTATTGCGTTCGAAAGTAATGTGAAACACGCCGTTGACTGCCGTCTCGGTGCGCACCCGCCCGCTCTGGCGCGTGAGCCACAGCAACTCGGCAATCGAGTCGCACAGCGGGCGCAGCAGTGAAAGCCACTGCGCGAGTGTCGCTTCGCGATCACTGCTCGGCAGACTCAGCCAAAATGAAAAATCGGGCAGGTCAAAATCGCACGTGCCACCTGGAATGGTGCTGCGGTGACGCACGGCGGCGAGGAACGTCGAGTCACGCAAAGGTTGCAGGAATGCCGAGCCGGCCCCGAGCAAGTCGGTGCGCAACCGCACGAGGTTGGCGACCAGCGCCTGTAGGCGATCGATGTCGATGTTGGGCCGGCGTTGCATCTCGGTGTACATGCCGATCTGCCGCTCGAGTTCCTTCAGCACATCGGCCCGCGTATCGCTGCGGCTGATGATCGCGAGCACATCGAGCAGACTGGCGACAGCGGCTCGACTGCCCCACTGGCTCTTCGAGTGAGAGTGAAACAATGCTTGGTTGTACAAAAAATCGATGCGCAGGTACGCCCGCATCCGCTCATTCAGCGGTTGCTCGAATACCAGGGGTTCCGCGCCCGCCCCGGGCGCTGGAGCCACCGGCTGGGGGGCTTCCTCGGTCATCCGGCTCTTCTGTCGCAGGCTCTTTGTGGTCGTAAACGGCCCAGTGCAAATATTTCGCGTGCAGCGCGTCGACCTGTGCCTGCAGCGCAGCGGCGTCGCCGTCGTTGACGATGACATCGTCGGCGGCCGCCAGCCGTGCGCTGCGACTCGTTTGGGCAGCGAGAATGGCGCGTGCTTCGGGCTCCGTGACCTGATCGCGCTGCATGACCCGCTCGATTTGCAGGGCCTCAGGGCAGTCCACCACAAGCACGCGATCGATGCCGGCCCGTCGACCGCCTTCGACGAGCAACGGAATTACATTGATCTGATAGGGCCCTTTCGCAGCGGCTGATTGCTCGGCCATGGCTCTGCGGATCAGCGGGTGCACGATGGCTTCCAGATCACGCCGCGCCGTAGGGTCTTCGAACACCAGGCGCCGCAGGGCTCGACGATCGAGACTGCCGTCTTCGAGCAGCACGGCGTCGCCAAAGCGCGCTCTGACCAAGGCGAGGCCGGGGGTGCCCGGGGCAACGACTTCGCGGGCGATCACGTCACTGTCGATGACGGGCACGCCATGGGCCGCGAACAAGCGCTCGACAGTCGACTTGCCGCTTGCGATACCTCCGGTGAGTCCGATGCGTAGCATGGGTGGATCTCCTTAGGCGCGTCCGCCGAATACGAGCAGCAGCCAACCGAACAGCGCCAGATACGGGCCGAACGCGATAGGTGCCTCGCGCGAACGTCCGAACATCAGGATAAGGACGATGCCGATCACGGCGCCGGTGAAGGCGGCGAACAAGATCAGCGGCAGCAGTGCCTGTACGCCGAGCCACGCGCCCAGCGCGGCGAGTAACTTGAAGTCGCCGTAACCCATGCCTTCTTTACCGGTGATGCGCTTGAAGAGGTGGTGGACGATCCACAGCGCCAGATAGCCGACGATTGCCCCGAGCAGTGCATCGCGCGGACCGAGTGGAAACGCCGCGCCGTCACCGATGAGACTCAAAGAAAGACCACCCCACAGTAGCGGTAGCGTCAGTTGGTCGGGCAGGTAGTGCGTCTCGAGATCGATCCCGGCAAGTGCGATCAGAAACGCCGTCAGTACGAGCGCTGCGAGCAATGAAATGTCGAGTCCAAAGCGCCACGCGCAGACGGCGAAGAGCGTCGCGGTCAGCGCTTCGATCGCGGGGTAGCGCGCAGAGATCGCTGCACCGCAGTCGGCGCAGCGGCCCTTCAGCCACAGCCACGAGAGCACCGGCACGAGATGCTGCGGGCGCACCGGCGCATCGCAATGCGGGCAGTGCGAACGGGGGACCGCGCGGTTGTAGGTCTGATGAGCGAGCGCTTCGCGACCTTCGAGCGCAGCACATTCGCTGCGCCATGCGCGTTCGAGCATGCGCGGCACACGATGGATGACCACGTTGAGAAAGCTGCCGACCAATAGCCCGATGAAACCCACCGCGACCACTAACCATGGCGAGGCGGCGTGTTCGGTGGCGAGCGACAGATTCACGGGCAGCGAAAACATCGTCGTTTTAGGTTCCCTAAGCCGTTGGTTTTCGTCAAAATACGAGTGTATTCCAGCGTACTCGGGGGTCTCGGTGAATCTTCACGAATATCAAGCAAAAGAAGTCTTTTCCGCCTACGGCATTCCGGTGCCGGCTGGCCGCGTGGCGGCCACTGCTGACGAGGCGGTGAGCGCGGCTCAAGCGCTCGGCGGCTCGGTCTGGGTCGTCAAAGCTCAGGTGCACGCGGGTGGCCGCGGCAAGGCGGGTGGCGTGAAGCTCGCGCGAGACGACGAGAGCGTTCGAGCGGCCGCGCAGGCCATGCTCGGTACACGCCTCGCCACCAAGCAGACGGGGCCCGAGGGCCTGCCGGTCGATAAGGTCTACGTCGAGCAGGGCTCGCAAATCGACCGCGAAATCTACCTCTCGCTCACGCTCAACCGCGAGAAGGGTCGCATCGCCATGGTGGGCTCCGCCGCGGGCGGCATGGATATCGAAGAGGTTGCCGAGCACTCGCCCGAGAAGATCACCACGGTCAACATCCATCCGGCTGCCGGGCTACAGCCGAACCAGTGTCGTCGCATGGCGTTTGCGCTCGGCTTCAAGGGCGCGCAAATCGCCGAGTTCCAGCAGATTGCGATGGCGCTCTACCAGCTCTACCTCGACAAGGACGCGAGTCTGCTCGAGGTGAATCCGCTGATCGTTACCAAAGACGGCAAGCTCGTCGCGCTAGACGCCAAAATCAACATCGACGCCAACGCGATCTATCGTCAAAAGGCGCTGGCGGCCCTGCGGGACACCTCGCAGGAAGACCAGATGGAAGTCGAGGCCAGTCGGCACGACCTCAACTACGTCTCGCTCGATGGCGACATCGCCTGCATGGTCAACGGTGCGGGCCTTGCCATGGCGACCATGGATTTGATCAAACTGCATGGCGGTTCGCCGGCAAACTTTCTCGACGTCGGCGGCGGTGCCACGGCGGAGCGGGTGACGGTAGCCTTCAATCTGATCCTCTCCAACCCGAAGGTTCGGGCCATCCTGGTCAATATCTTTGGTGGCATCGTGCGTTGCGATCTGATCGCCGAGGGCGTGATCACCGCGGTCAAAAACGTGGGCGTCAAAGTGCCGGTGGTGGTTCGACTGGAAGGCACTAAGGCTCAAAAAGCGCGTGATCTGCTCGCGCAGAGCGGTCTGAAAGTCATCGCTGCAGCGGATCTTACCGATGCCGCGCAGAAGGTCGTGGCGGCGAAGTAATCGCTCCCGCTCACCACCTCCATCACGCCAATTAATCGCAGGATTCGTTCATGAGCATTCTCGTCAACAAAAACACGAAAGTGATCTGCCAGGGTTTCACCGGCAAGCAGGGCACGTTCCACTCCGAACAATGCATCGCCTACGGCACTCAGGTGGTGGGCGGTGTCACGCCGGGTCGCGGTGGCGACACGCACTTGGGTCGCCCGGTATTTGATACCGTGCACGATGCCGTCGTGGCCACCGGCGCCAACGCCAGCATGATCTACGTGCCCGCCGGGTACGCCGCCGATGCGATTCTCGAAGCGGCCGATGCCGGTATCGAGCTCATCGTGTGCATCACCGAGGGTATTCCGGTGAACGACATGGTGCGCGTCAAAGCCGCACTCGCGGGCACGCGCTCGCGTCTCATCGGTCCCAATTGCCCGGGCATCATCACGCCGGGCGAGTGCAAGATCGGCATCATGCCGGGCTTCATTCACAAAGCCGGTTGTGTCGGCATCGTGTCGCGCTCGGGCACGCTGACCTACGAGACGGTGTTCCAGACCACCAATAACGGGCTCGGTCAAAGCACCTGTGTCGGCATCGGCGGTGATCCGGTGCGTGGCCTGAACTTCATCGACGTGCTGGCGCTCTTTCAGGACGATCCCCAGACCGAAGGCATCGTCATGGTCGGCGAGATCGGCGGCAGCGACGAGGAAGCCGGTGCGGAGTTTATCCGCGACCATGTCACCAAGCCGGTGGTGGCGTACATCGCAGGCGTCACGGCTCCGCCGGGCAAGCGCATGGGTCATGCGGGCGCGGTCATTGCCGGCGGCAAGGGCACTGCGGCCGACAAGTTCCGCGCGCTGGAAGCGGCGGGAGTGCGCACCGTCAACTCGCCGGCCGAACTCGGCACGGCGATCGACGTGCAACTGCGCAAGCGCCGCAAGGCTTGAGCGAGCCTGCCTTGCGCATCGCCCTCGCGCAGGTCGACCTGCTCGTCGGTGACGCCGAAGGCAATGCCGATCGTGTGCTCGCCATGGCCGAGCGCGCGGCTGGCGCGGATCTCGTGATCTTTCCCGAGCTCACGCTGGCGGGCTACCCGCCGGAAGATCTGCTATTCCACCGCGGCTTTCGTCACCGCATCGAGGCCGCGCTCGCACGCTGCACCACGGCGCACGCAGACGCTGCGACATCGCCCGCTCTGCTGCTGGGCTTTCCCGAATACACGGACGAGGGGATCTACAACACCGTCGTCTGGCTCGCTGGCGGCTCGGAGCGTGCGCGGTATCGCAAATGCCGCCTGCCAAACTACGGCGTCTTTGACGAGCAGCGCTACTTCGCCCGCGGCAGCACGGCCACCGTGGTCGAGCACGCAGGCTTCAGGCTCGGTCTGTTGATCTGCGAGGATCTTTGGCAGGACGGACCGGTGGCTGCGGCTCGCGCGGCGGGTGCTGAGATCTTGCTCGTGACCAACGCCTCGCCGTACCAGCAGGGCAAGCAGGCGCAGCGCGAGGCGCTACTGCGTCGCCGGGCCTTGGAAAGCGGCCTGCCGATCATTTACGTCAATCTGGTCGGCGGCCAGGATGAGCTCGTGTTCGATGGCCAGAGTGTGGTGGTCGATCGTGCCGGCGAAGTGGTGCTGCGCTCAGTCGCTTTCGAGGAAGCGCTCGATCTTGTTGAGTTTCATCGTACGCCCGAAGGGCGTGCCGACGCGCTGCGCGGTGCCGTTGCGCCGCTCATGGGTGAGGTGGAAGACGTCTATCGGGCGCTCGTGCTCGGCGTGCGTGATGACGTCGGCAAGCACCGTTTCCCGGGCGTTGTGCTCGGTTTATCCGGCGGCATCGATTCGGCGCTGACGCTCGCCATTGCCGTCGACGCGTTGGGGGCAGAGAAGGTGCAAGCCGTGATGATGCCGTCGCGCTATACGGCCCAGATGAGTCTTGATGACGCGGCCGAGCAGGCGCGTACGCTCGGCGTGAAGAACAGCGTGATCTCGATCGAGACGATGTTCGAGACTGCGCTGGCGGCGTTGCGCGAGGAGTTCGCCGG
>JBJTBK010000294.1:0-3841 GCA_046091245.1 Nevskiaceae bacterium
TGGCGCCTTAGAACTTCTGCGTGAACTTCAGACCAATGGTTCTCGGCTGCGGGCGGATGCCGTACGGCTGCACACCGCAGACGGACTCGGCGCACTGCGAGGTCTTGTAGAGCGCGGCATCTTCGTTGCCGACGTTCTGCACGAACAGCTCAATCGTGGAGTTGTCCTTGCCAATGCCGGCGCTAAGGTCCGCCGTCGTGTTGGCCTCGATGTCGCCGATGATGCGATTGGCATCGAGCGCGAGTCTCGAAGGCGCCTTGCCGGCGTGTGCGACCGACCCCTGCACGTGCGCATCGAAGCTGCCTACGTTGAAGCTGTAGCGAGCCACCACGTTGCCCTTGAACTTTGGCGTGATGGGCAACTGCGTGCCCTTCGGCGCATTGACTGAGACCACTTTGCCAGCCGCGTCGAAGTTGGCGTAATCGTTCTTCAGCTCCGAGTCGTAGAACGCCGCGGTGGCCGAGATCAGCAGCTTGTCGGTGGCGAGCCACTGCACCTGGGTCTCGAGGCCGTTGACCTCGGCCGAGGGGCCGTTAGCGACCTGCGTGATGCCGTTGGCACCTTGGAAAGAGATCTGGAAATCATCCCAGCTCTGCAGGAAGAGGGCGCCGTTGAATTGCAGCCGATTGTCGAACCACGTGGTCTTCCAGCCGAGCTCGTAGTTGGTGAGGAAGTCCGAGATGTAATCGCCGGCAAACGGATTGCGGTTGATGCCGCCCGGGCGATAGCCCTCGGACCATGTGGCGTACAGCATGACGTCATCGTTGACGGTCCAACGCAGATTCACGCGACCAATGTTTTCGCTTTCGGAGAGGCCCTTATTGACGTTGCGGCACGGCGCATCCCGGTAAGACGCCTGAGACTTGCAGCGGTACTCGCCGTTACGCGACCAGCCCTGTCCCATGGGCGAGAAGGCACCCGAGCCGCCGTTGGCCACGGCACCGGGCTCGGAGCCCGTCGGTGCTCGAGCGGGGCTGAAGCCGAGGCCGAAGCCAAAGAAACCATCCACGGTGACTTCAGGCTTGAAGAAGCGCGCGCCGACGGTGAGCTCGAGATTGTCGGTGATGTCGTAGGCGAGCTGGCCGAACACCGCTTTGTCGGTGTCAATGCGGTCAAAGCTATTGAGATAGACCACGCCCAGGTACTTCCGGCCGTTCGGCTCATCGCGGTTGAGCAGCATCGAGTCTGCGAGCCCGACGATGTTGCCGAAGGGCTGCTGGAAGTCGTGCTTCTGCTTCTGGTAGAAGAAGCCGAGCAAACCGCGCAGCCGCTTGGTCGAGTCGGAGCTGATGCGCAGTTCGTGGCTAGTCTTGGTGTAGCCATCGTTGTTGACGAAGCTGTGCGCGGGGTTCGGTCGACCGCCGGCGTTATTCAGGAACAGGCCGGCGAAATACCCGCTCGTGTCGAGGTTGTCGTACCAGTACGAGTAGTCCGAGTAATCGAACGAGGCGTCGACATCACGGTTGAGGTAATTGCCGGCGTACGTGAGGTCGAAGTTACCGAGTTGCCCTTCGATGGTCAGGCCCGCTTGGTACCACTTGTCGCGCGAGTACTCCTCGCGGAAGTGCTTGACCGCATACTGACCCGGCGCAAATTTACTCAGGTCATCGCCCCAAGAGCCGACGCTCTCCTGGTCCTGATACTGCACGCTCGGCGTGACGGTCCAGTTGTCATCAAGTTCGATGCGCAGCGCCGCACGCGCACCCACCGTCTCGAGGGTGTTGTAGTCGTCGCGCGCGAGGGCCGTATTGTTGACGGTGAAGTTGTCGGCTGCCGTGCTGACATCGCCTCGATAAAGGCGCGTCCCCTTGAGGTTGTCGATCCAGCCTGCTTCCTTGGTCTTCCAACCCACGAGTCGCACCGCTGCACGCTCGCTGATCGGGAAGTTGACGAAGCCTTCGGCCACGTAGCCGTTGCCACCTTCACTGACACGGTTGCCCTCGAGGGCATAGCCCGCTGAAAACTTACCGATTTCCGGCTTGTTGGTGATGATGCGGATGGTGCCCGCCTGCGAGCTTGCGCCGTAAAGCGTGCCCTGCGGGCCGGCCAGCGCCTCGACACGCGCGATGTCGTAGAGGTGCAGATCGAGGTTGCCTTGAATCGTGGTGACTGGCTGCTCGTCGAGATAGGTGCCGACGCTTGGCAGGGAGGTGGTCGCCTGTCCGTCGCCGCCGGTCACGATGCCACGCATGTAGATCGACGAGAAACCGGCGCCGGCGCCAATGCTCGGCGTCGAGGCGACGCTCGGCAACATGCGCACATAGTCGGTGAAGTTGCGGATGTTGAGCTCTTCGAGCTTCTCGGTGCCGATCGCTTCGATGCTGATGGGCACATCCTGCAGGTTCTCACTGCGCTTTTGCGCCGTGACGACGATTTCTTCGAGACCGCCGCTGTCCTGGGCTGCGGCGATCTGCCCGCCGAGTGCCACGATTACCGCGGCGGCGATGGGCGAATAGACGCGTGCGATGGGCATGACGGAACGTGAACGCGGGCTACGGCGCTTTTTCATGACGAGCTTCTCTCCCCGAGTGAATCGACCTCAGCCCGAAGACTACGCCAACTCTGCCTGCGGGCAAAGGGCTAGCCGAACTCCGCAGGCGTCTTTGGATAGGTCTCGAGAACCGAACCGAGGCTTTCCTTGAGGGGTGCTAGCCACGGGTCGAACTGGCGCCATTGATCGACCCCTTCGCGGTAGATGGGTCGGCGTACCTGTTCGGAGCTCGCGGTGCGCACCGGCCGGGCGTTCTCGAAAAACCGCAGGCAACCGTGTTCGAACGGCAGGCCGCAGTACTCCAGAAGCTGTTTTACCTCGGTCTCGGTGTCTTCGACGAGGTGTTCGTAGATGACTCGGTGCACCCGCCCCGGCAGTACGGCATCGAAGTGGGTCATCAGCTCGACATAGTCTCGGTAATAGCTGCCCATGTCGGCGAGGCCGTAGCTGAACCGCTGGCCCTTGGCATACAACTGCTTGAAGTTCGAAAAGCAGCAGCCGAGCGGGTGACGGCGCGCGTCAATGATGCGGGCGTTCGGCAGGATGCTGTGGATCAGCCCCACGTGCAGGAAGTTGTTCGGCATCTTGTCGATGAAATACGGCCGGTCCGTTTTACGGTAGATCTGCGTGCCGCGCAGATAGCGCTCGCCGAGCTCGCGCAGCCCGGGCGCGTCGAGGCGGGCGAGCACTTCCGCGTAGCCGCGCAGTTCCGCATCGTCCGCGCGGGCGCGTAGATCCCTCGCCAGGGTAATGATGTTGGGCAGTTCCGAGGTGCCTTCCACCGCTGAGTGGCTGGCCAAGATTTGCTCGACGAGCGTGGAGCCGGCGCGGGGCATGCCGAGGATGAAGATCGGCGCACTGGATTCATGTCCCAATCCGCGACGCGCGGCGAAGAACTCCGGCGTAAATAGAGTTTTAAGACGACGCATTCGCGCCCGGTTCAGCGGTTGATCGTAGGGCAGGCGCTTACGCTGTAGGGCGTTGCCCTGCTCGTAGTGCTCGAAGGCGATCGCGGCCTCGCCCGCATCCTCGTGGGCTTTGCCGAGCGCAAAATGAAAGTTCAAGCGGTCGACATCGCCCAAACGCGGCTCGGCCAGCTGAGCGCGCATCGACGCAAGATCCTCCGTCGTAAAGCGGAACGTTTTGAGATTGGCGAGGCTCCAGTAAGCCTCGCCAAGCTTCGGCTCACGCGCGATGCACTGGCGGTAGGCGGCAATGCAATCCTGCTGTCGACCTGCGGTTTTCAGCACGTGGCCGTAACTCAACCACACCTTGGCGTTGGCGGGGTATTCGCGCAGCAGCTGCTCGTACAGGGCGCAGGATCGCTCCACTTCGCCCACGTGACTGAGT
>JBJTBK010000295.1:0-3455 GCA_046091245.1 Nevskiaceae bacterium
GACCTAGCACCACCCGGGCCACCACCGCCTCGCGAGCCACCGCCTCCGCCGCCACCGCCGCCGCGTCGGCTACCGCCACCTGCCCCTCCGCGGGCCTCGAACGGGCGTCGCGGCGGCCAGGTGAGCTCGGCCAGCATGTCGACGGCGATCGGCTCGTAAGGAATCTTGCGGCCGATGAATTTTTCGATGTCGGGCAGGCCGACCGCGTACTCCTCGCAGGCGAAGCTGATCGCATCGCCCTCGGCCCCCGCGCGTGCCGTGCGACCGATGCGGTGCACGTAGTCGGCGCAGTCCTGCGGCAGATCGTAATTGAAGACGTGGCTCACTTCGGGGATGTGCAAGCCGCGCGAGGCCACGTCAGTGGCGATCAACACAGCGAGTTTTCCTTCGTGGAAATCCTGTAAAAATCGCAGGCGTTTCTTTTGTGGCACATCGCCGGAGAGCGCTTGTGCGTCGATACCGTTGGCCCGCAGCACATCCTCGAGTCGTTCGGCGACACGCTTGGTGTTGACGAACACCATGGTGCGATGCGGATCCATCTTGCGCAGCAGCCCGACGAGCAGCGGCATCTTCTCTTCCATCGCCGGGTAGTAGATGACTTGTCGCACGCGATCGGCGGTGATCTTCTCCGGTTCGACGCGCACGAGTTCCGGATTATTCATGTGCTCGTAGGCGAGCTCGAGCACGCGCTGCGACAGGGTCGCCGAGAACAGCATCGATTGGCGATGCTCCGGTGGCGGCAGCCGGCGCAGCATGTAGCGGATGTCGGCGATGAAGCCGAGATCGAACATGCGGTCGGCCTCATCGAGCACCACCGCCTGCGCTTCGCGCAGTTCGAAGGCGTGCTGCTTGTACTAGTCGAAGATGCGACCCGGAGTGCCAATCAGCACATCGACGCCGCCCTCGAGTTCGCGACGCTGCTTGTCGTAGTCGACGCCGCCGAACACCACGGCGATGCGCAGACCCGTGTGCTGCCCGAGGATCACGGCGTCATGGTGGATCTGCACCGCGAGTTCTCGCGTCGGCGCGATGACGAGTGCGCGGATGGCCGTTGCCGTGCTCGTGGCCGGGGCGGGTTTGGCGAGCAGGTTCTGGAAGAGGGCAACCAGAAAGGCCGCGGTCTTGCCGGTGCCCGTTTGGGCTTGGCCGGCGATATCTCGCCCGGCGAGTGCAAACGGCAAGGTTTGTGCCTGGATGGGTGTGCAGCGGGTAAATCCGGCTTCTTCGATGCCCTGCATCAGCGAGGGCGCGAGTTCGAGCGCGGAGAAGGTCAGATCAGAAAGGTGGTTGTCAGACATTGATATCCATCAGATAAAAAACAGGGGTGCTTGCAAATGCCGAGGGAATTGGCTACAAAAGCGTCCCAGTAGGGCGTTCTGCCCGCATGGTTCGGCATCGCCCCCCCACAACACCCTGAAATCCCAAGACGGTCTAGTGTAACCGTTTGACAGCCCCCTCGGACACCGGCGTTCAGCCCCGGGGCGCGCAAACCCCCACCCCCAACGATTTTTTTGTCATGTCCTGTACCACTCCAACCGGAGGTTTACCCGCGTGAGCAGCCCTCACATCATCAACACTAGCGACGCTTCGTTCGCACAAGACGTTCTCAAATCCGACAAACCCGTTCTGCTCGATTTCTGGGCCGAGTGGTGCGGTCCCTGCAAAATGATCGCCCCGATCCTCGATGAGCTCGCCGGCACCTACGCCGATCGCGTGCGCATCGCCAAGCTCAATATCGACGAAAACCCGCAGACGCCGCCGAAGTTCGGCATCCGCGGCATCCCAACGCTGATCCTGTTCAAGAACGGCACCGTCGAAGCACAAAAGGTCGGTGCGGTGTCGCGTTCGCAACTGGCCGCATTTTTGGACAGCCACCTGTGAGAGGCGGTTACCTCGGGGGTCAGGGCGGTGGTGGCGGTGGCCGGCAGCGTCAGGGTGGCAAGGGGCCGCGTCACGGTAATCGTGACCCGAACCGCGGGCCACGCCATGGCAACGTCGGCGGGCCGATGCACGACGAAATGCCGATGGACCATGCGCCGTTCATCGACTCGGGTGAAGACGCGGAGATCATCTCGCCAGCGGAGCTAGCGGCATCGCGCAATTCGATGAACCTCACCACGCTGAAGGCGATGCCGATCAGCAAGTTGGTGGAGATGGCCGCAGCGCTCGGCGTGGAGAACATGGCCCGCTCGCGCAAGCAGGACATCATCTTCAGCCTGCTCAAGGCCCACGCGCGCAAGGGCGAGGACATTTACGGCGACGGCGTGCTCGAGATCCTGCAGGACGGCTTCGGCTTCCTGCGCTCGGCTGACGGTTCCTACCTCGCGGGTCCGGATGACATCTACATCAGCCCCGCGCAGATTCGCCGTTTCAACCTGCGCACCGGCGACACGATCTCCGGGCTCATTCGCCCGCCGAAGGATGGCGAGCGATATTTCGCGCTGTTGAAGGTCGGCGAGATCAACTTCGATTCGCCGGAAAACGCGCGCAGCAAGGTGCTGTTCGAGAACCTCACCCCGCTGCACCCGACCCAGCGATTGAAGCTCGAGCGCGGCAATGGGTCCACGGAGGATCTCACCGCTCGCGCCATCGACCTCTGTGCGCCGATCGGCAAAGGTCAGCGTGGCCTCATCGTCTCGCCGCCGAAGGCCGGCAAGACCATGCTGCTGCAGAACATCGCCACTGCGATTACGGCTAATCACCCCGAGGTCTATCTGATCGTGCTGCTCATCGACGAGCGGCCCGAGGAAGTCACCGAGATGCAACGTACGGTGAAGGGCGAAGTGGTCTCCTCCACCTTCGATGAGCCCGCAGCCCGTCACGTGCAGGTGGCCGAGATGGTCATCGAGAAGGCGAAGCGTCTTGTGGAGCACAAGAAGGACGTCGTGATCCTGCTCGACTCGATCACCCGTCTGGCCCGTGCCTACAACACGGTGGTGCCGAGCTCAGGCAAGGTGCTCACGGGTGGTGTCGATGCCAACGCCCTGCAGCGTCCGAAGCGATTCTTTGGTGCCGCACGCAACATCGAGGAGGGCGGTTCGCTGACCATCCTCGCCACGGCGCTGATCGACACCGGGTCGAAGATGGACGATGTGATCTACGAGGAGTTCAAGGGCACCGGCAACAGCGAAATCCATCTGGATCGTCGCATCGCCGAGAAGCGTGTGTTCCCGGCGATCAACATCAACCGTTCGGGTACCCGCAAGGAAGAGCTCATCACCGATCAGGGCGAACTCGCCAAGATGTGGATCCTGCGCAAGCTGCTGCATCCGATGGACGAGCTCGCGGCCATCGAGTTCCTGCTCGACAAGATGAAGGACACGAAGACCAATTCGGACTTCTTCGAGGCAATGAAGCGCTAGCGCGTGATGGCGCGGCAGCCCGTGCAGACGGGCTGTTCGCGCCAGGCGTGCTGCGCTGGTCAGGCGGGCTGTTCGCGCCCGATCGCCCGGTAG
>JBJTBK010000296.1:0-14054 GCA_046091245.1 Nevskiaceae bacterium
CGGACGTGAGCGCACCTGCGGACGTGAGCGCACCTGCGGACGTGACGGCGGACGAGTTGACCGCCGACCAGCGCATGTCCGATCCGGCGGATGCCACGTTGAGTATTTTTCCGTTCGTTCCGGCCGTCGGAATTCCGACAGCTGCTGTCGTGATGCGAACCCCATCGGCCGAGGCCAAGGGACCGTCGCTTCCCATAGGTGATGAAGACGTCTTGGGTCTGGCACAAGCGAGCCCCATGCTGCGTTCCATTATGAACGTCAGACCTGCGGTGCCGGGCCGGGCTTCGGCGTCGAGCACGGCTCACGAGCTGCGTTGGCGAGCCAGCGCGGACTATTCGCCGATCGTGGCGCTCGCTGAGACCGCCACATCGTCCGTCGGCATCAGTCTCGAACGCGGCGTTGTTTCGCCGGCACTGCCATCAATGCCTGAAGAGGTCGCGTAACCGTTAGGCCGTACCGCCGTCGCGGGCGATGTGCCGGTCGAGGGCGCGGTCAGCGCAGCAGCGCCACAGCGCGCCGATGGGCGACGCGTAGAGGGCTTGGATTTCGGAGCGGAATCGCGCGTAGTCGTCGATGCCGAGAGCATTGCAACGTCGCCGCAGGCCCAGCCGACCGCACAGTACAATCCCGTGGCAAACTTGCCGGCGTGGGACGTGACCAGGGTGGTATCACCGGAATCGAATAGAGTGGAGCATGCCGCGGCCTCCTCGCCGACATTGGCAGTGCCCTCTGCCGAACAAGCCCCGGGCGATAGAGTGCGGGCATTCGCCGACGCCGTGGCGCAGCGATTGATGGGTCAAGTCAAAAGCGAAACGTGGAACGTTCGCCTCGCGTTGGAGCCACAAAACCTAGGCGCCATGAATATCGAGTTGTCGCTGAACGGGATCGACCTGTCCGCCAATATCGGGGTTGCTAATACCGAGGTGCGTGCGCTGCTTGAGGCCGGGTTGCCGCGTTTGCGCGAGGCCCTCGAGAGTTCGGGCTTGAATTTGTCACAATGGTCGGTCGCCCAACAAGGCGCCAATTCAAATCGTAATTCCAATGCCGAGCGGTCGTTCACGCGCCTGTCCCGTGTTGAGGCGAAAGAGGCCATTGACAGAGATATCGATAACGCTGCACTGATGCCGCGCCGGATCGACGACTCGAACCGCGTGCTCGACATGTTTGTTTGACTCTGTAGACTTCCGAAAAACCAACTGATGGTGTACTCCGATGGCAGACAAGAAAGATGACAAAAAGAAAGCGGCCGACCCTGCTGCGCAAGCTGGGGACGACGCTGCGCCTAAAAAGAAATCCAAGATCTTGATGTTGGTCCTGGTTGCCGCAGGCGCGTTGGCGCTGATCGGTGGGTCCGTCGGCGCCACGCTGTATTTCACAGGATTCTTCTCGCCTAAGCCCGTCGAAGCAGCCAAGCAGGAAGGCGAGGGGCACGGTGAGGAGCACGCGGAGGGTGAGGGAGATCATTCCGGCGAAGAATCTGCGCCGGAAGCCGGTGGTGGCGAGGCGAAAGACTCAGCCGAAGTGCCGGAGGCTGAAAAGTTCGCCGCAACCTACAAGCCCATCGAGCGCGACTTCACGATGAACGTGCCGAACTCGAAGAAGTTCGTGCAGTTTAAGGTCGCCTACAAGACCTTCTATGGAGAAAAAATAGTCGAGCGCGTCGTCAAGCATCAGATCGCTATCGAGGCGGCCATGCTGACCGCTGCGGCACAGTTCTCAGAAGAAGAGTTGGTGTCGCTCGAGGGTCGCGCGCGAGTTGCGGGTGCATTACGCGATGCCATGAATGACGTCTTGATCCGTAACGAAGACTTCGGCGGGATCGAGGAAGTCATGTTCACCCATTTCGTGTTCCAGTAACCCCTGCCGCTGACCGAGAACGCTGACATGTCAAAGTCTGGTCAAGTGCTGTCGCAAGACGAAGTCGCGGCTCTGGTCGAAGCGATGCAGAGCGGCAACGTGGAGACTTCCACTGCGACGCCTGCTGCCGGCTCGGTGCAGGCCTACAGCCTGGTCGCTAACGACACGACCTCGCGGTCGCAGTTGGCGGCTCTCGAGATGATCAACGATCGGTTCGCACGGCAATTGCGTGGCAGTCTGCTGACGCTGCTTAGGCAGGCGGTGAAAGTAGCGGTGGTGCCGTTCGACGTCATGACGTTCAGCGCGTATATGCAGAGCCTGCCATCGCCCTGCAACGTCAATATCGTGCGGTTCTTGCCCCTGCGCGGCTATGGGCTGGTCACCATCGAGCCGACGATCGTTTACGGCGCTGTGGACAGCTTTTTTGGCGGTCGCGGCGGAGCCAATCTGGAGCTCTCGCCACAGCGGGGGTTTACGCCCACTGAGGAACGGATTATCCAGTTGCTCCTCGAGACGGTTTTCGCAGATCTCAAGGATGCTTGGGCTCCGGTTTATTCGATCAACCCCGAGTACGTCAGTCGCGAGATCAATCCAGCTTTTGCACAAATCGGTGAGGACCGCGAAACCGTTGCGGTTTGTCGCTTCGATATCGAGATGGGCACCTCAGCGCGCGGGCAAGTGACGGTGATGTACCCGTTCTCCGCCATCAAGCCGATCCGGTTATTGCTCCGTGGGCGTCTGCAAACGGGTGAACGCGATGAAAAAATGGCCGTCAAATGGGCCAATCAGCTCCGTGATGCAGTGTCAGACGCCGAGCTTGAAATGGTTGCACGACTCGCGACTCTCCGGGTGTCGGCGTTGCAACTTGCGCGGATCAAATCGGGCGATACCCTTTGGTTCAAGCCGCCTCCGGCCGTGCAGGTGCTGGTGCAGTCCAATCACCTGTTCGACGCCGAATATGGTTTATCCGAAAACAATGCCGCCATACGTGTTGAGCGGGTGATAGAGCCCGTAGTCGAGACCAGTAACGGGCTCGTCGCAAGTGAAGGTGGGCTGGAGTCACAGACCGAAGGCAATTCGGTTTCGGGTGTCGTCCCTGGCGGAAAAGACGCGAAGGTTAAAAAGACCCTCGCCAGCGGTAAGAAATCATTGGGAGTATCAGCAGCATGAGCGAGTCAATCAACCAGGACGCAGCGGGCGAAAGCGCCATGGACCAGGGCGTACAGCTCGACCTGATCCAAAACGTTACCGTCAGCATCTCGGTAGAAGTAGGGCGTTCGTCATTACGCATTCGCGATCTCGTCAGGCTCGGTCAAGGCAGCGTCGTCGAGCTTGATCGTGTTGCCGGAGAGCCGCTGGATGTCTGTGTCAACAATACGGTGATCGCTCGCGGTGAGGTGGTGCTGGTTAACGAACGCTACGGCATTCGTCTCACCCAAGTCGTGGATCCTGAAGATCGCGTCAAGCATCTGTAACGGTCGCTAGCGCTAGGGGATATCAACTCGTGGATCCGATTCGATATTTCGTCGCATTGATTCTGGTCGGTGCGCTGCTCGGCGCGTCGATCTGGGCATTGAAGCGCTTCCGCGGGCAGTTGGGTGCGACGGGCTCGCGGGGCGTCGCGATCGTGTCATACACCAATCTGGGAACGCGCGAAAAACTTGCGGTCGTGACTTTTGGCGGGAAAACCCTGCTGTTGGGTGTGACGCCGGGCGGAATCTCGCTGCTGGCCACGGATTCTGTCGACCCTGATTCGGTCGAAGCGTCCGCCCCGCGCGGGGACACGGGGGGGGCGGCGTGATCCGCCGCAGAGCGCTGACCTGCTGTCTGGTGGCTACAGCCGGGATCACCCTTGGCGCCGTCGCCATGGGTCAGGATTTGTCGTCGATCGAGGTGTTGCGAACCAAAGCGGTGCCGGGCGGGCAAGCCTACAGCCTGACTCTGCAAGCACTCGGTTTGATGACACTGCTGACACTGTTGCCCGCCATTGTCTTATCGATGACGGCCTTCACTCGTATCGTCATCGTGCTGGGTGTTTTGCGACAAGCCATCGGCGCAACGCAGACGCCTCCCAACCAAGTGTTGGTCGGCCTTGCGCTCTTTCTAACGCTGTTCGTCATGGCTCCGACGCTAAACGAGATTCAGAGCACCGCTCTGGCACCCTACGTTGAAGAGAAGATTCCGTTTGAGGAAGCAGTGGTTCGCGCCGTCGTCCCGATGAAGAAATTCATGCTGGCGCAAACGCGAGAGTCCGACCTCAAAATGTTCATGGACCTGGCCAAGACACCCGCGGTGCGAGTCCCCATGGATACACCGCTGACCGTGTTGCTGCCGGCGTTTCTCACGAGTGAACTGCGTACCGCATTTACCATCGGTTTTCTGATTTACATTCCCTTTCTAGTGATAGACCTCGTGGTTGCCAGCGTACTGATGTCGATGGGCATGATGATGGTCTCGCCGGTGATGATCGCCTTGCCATTTAAGTTTCTGCTGTTCGTTCTCGTCGATGGATGGGCGGTGATCCTCGGTTCCCTCGCGGCCAGTTTTGCGGCGCCGTTGCCATGAACGACACCGCCGTTGTCGAGATCGTTCGCGAGGCGATGTGGGTGGGCGGCCTTTCGGCAGGTCCGATTCTGCTGCTCGTGCTGGTGATCGGCGTGCTGGTGGGCATTTTTCAGGCCGCCACGTCGATCAACGAAATGACCTTGAGTTTCGTTCCCAAGCTCATCGCCGTAATGTTGCTCGGGTTGTTGATTGGCAGTTGGCCATTGCTGGTTCTCGTCGATTTCACACGGCGTATCTTCGAGCGGATACCGGATCTGGGGCAGTGAGTCGTGCTCGAGCTCGGAGTCCTGACGCTGAATTGGTTGCAGGCGCTGATGTTGCCGATGACGCGTATCACCGGGTTTTTTATTGCCGCGCCGATTTTCAGCCAGGCCGCTGCGACCGGCCGGGTGCGGGTGGTGTTCGCCGCCTTGCTCAGCATCGCCGTATTGCCCGTGTTACCGACCTCTATCTCGGATCCGGGACGTCCCTTTGGGGAGCCGACGCTTCTTTTGCTCCTAAACGAGGCGCTCATCGGAGTGTCCATGGGGCTGGCGCTGCAGTTTGTCGCCGCGGCAGTGACCACGGCAGGCGAGCATATCTCGATGTCTCTGGGTCTGAGCTTCGCCCAGTCGTTCGACCCGACAATCGGCTCGACACCTGTCCTGTCGCAGTTCTTGAACCTGATGTCTCTGCTGGTGTTCTTGACTGCCGACGGCCATGCCGTTGTCATTTCCATGATGACCGAAAGTATACGGACTCTTCCTCCGGGCGAATTTCGTTTGGCCGATGTGAACGCGCTGCTCGAGTTCTCCCGAGTTGTGTTCAACGGCGCGGCGTTGCTCGCCGCTCCATTGCTGCTGGTTTTGCTCGCGGTGAACATCGGGGTGGGCGCTTTGTCGCGTGCCACGCCGCAGCTGAACGTCTTTGCGGTGGGGTTCGCTGTCAGCCTGCTGGTGGGCTTCAGCTTGCTTTTCCTGCTGGTGCCGGTCATTGCCGAGAGGATCACCGAGCTGTGGCAGCAAGCCGAGGCGTTTATGCGCGCCAGGCTTTCGGTGGGTGAGTCGTAATGGCTGAGGAGCAGGGCGAAGAAAAAACCGAAGAGCCGACCTCCAAACGGCTCGACGAAGCCCGCCAACGCGGCGAACTGCCGCGGTCACCGGATTTTGGTGGCGCCATCGAGGTGCTAGTCATCTGTGCTCTGCTGTTTCTGTTGGGTGGCGGCATTGTTGAGTCGCTGTCCGCCATGCTCATATCCAGTTTGACGTTTTCCAATCCGGCTGTTGATGCCGAACGTGATCTTCCTTTGCTGCTCGGCCAACGAGTGCTCGAGGGTTTTTGGGCGGTGAAGTGGCTGATGCTCTCTACCTTCGTGGTCGCCTTGCTTGCCGCCACGGTCAATGGTGGGTTTTCGTTCTCTTCAAAGGCAGCCGCTCCGAAGTTCAGCAAGCTCAATCCGCTCAGTGGTCTAAAAAAAGTGTTCGGGTCCCAGGCGCTGATGGGGCTGGCGCGAAATCTATTTAAATTTGCGCTGATCGGGGTAGTGTTGGTCGGCGTGTTGTGGGCCAAGCGCTTCGAGATGCTCGCGATATCTCGCGATGCCTTGGAGCCGATGATCATGGCGGGATCGTCGATTGCGTTGGGTGTGTTCACCGCGGTGAGCGCGGCCATCGCGGCTATCGCGGTGCTGGATGTCCCGTACCAGCGCTGGACCTATTTGCGACGTCTGCGGATGACAAAACAAGAAGTCCGTGACGAGATGAAGGACATAGAGGGTCGACCGGAGATCAAACGGCAGATCCGTCGGCGCCAGCGTGAGTTGAGCCGCGGAAAAATGCTCGACCGAGTCAAGGAAGCAGATGTGGTGATCATTAACCCGGCGGAATTTGCTGTGGCGCTGCAATACGATGAGGCAGTCAGTGCAGTGCCCATACTGCTCGCGAAGGGTCGCGGGGTCATCGCCGCTTCCATCAAAGAGCGCGCAGCCAAAGCCGGCGTGCCCACTGTTTCGGCGCCACCACTGGCTCGTGCCGTGTATTTCACCACGGAGATCGACGAGCAGGTCCCCGAGGGGCTGTATCGCGCCGTGGCTGCCGTGCTTGCCTACGTGTTTCAGTTAAGTGCATTGACTCCGGATTTGGTCGCCCCGACGGCGCCGACACCGGAGGTGCCGCAGGAATTCCTCTTCGACGAGGATGGTCAACCGCTCACGCAGAGGGCGCCATGACTCCGTCCGACAATAATGATGTTTATCACTCCGTACGCCAGGGCGATGTGCCCATATTTTTACTTAGAGCGGTGGCAGCTACGCGCCTCTCCGAGGCTGTAAGGCAGTTGTTGCGGGATCTGCGTGCTACGGGTGCCCGACTCGAGTTTCACGACGGTGCGGCCGGCGAGGTGATGCAGGCGGTCAATCGGTTGTTGGCAGACGTGCCGGTCGATGCAATCGCGGGCGGCGGTTCCGAAGGCGCGCTGAGAGTGCTATTCATCGACAATGGCGAAAAGTTGCCGATCGACGAATTGCGCGCGCTACGACGCATTACGAGCGGTTTGCGCGGCAGCGTGCTCCGTGTGGTCGTCGCAGAGCGAATAGCGCTGGGAGCGCAGCCGGAGGCGTCGACGGTGGGTGAGTTCGGCGACTTGGCCGCGGTCTGGACGCTCGATAACGACACGAACGTCGTGGCGAGTAGCGCTGCGGATCGTCCGCCTCGCGTTGCTCAGCCGATGGTTGTGACAAACGAAGTGGCGGTTGTCGAAACTGCGTCGGTCGCTGCCACCTCTCAGGTCGCTGCCACGGGGCCGGTGGCCGCCACGCCCTCGTCGAGGTCAGGCGTGCGGCACGAGATCCCAGATGTGCTGTTCGATCTGGCGAAGGAGAGGAGGGGGCGCCAGCCCGAGGTTCGCTTTAGCGGCTGGTGGCGTAGTAGGCGGTCTGCTCTCGTGGTCGCGGCTTTGATACTTCTGGGCGGGCTCGTCTACGGCGTTTGGGTGCAGCAGCCGCGAGCCCAGCTTGGCGAGCAACGTTTCTATGACTGCGGTTTACACCCCGATCGCGAATCGATCGAGGTGCTGATCGGGCAGGTCGCCCGGTCGACGCCAACACGGGTGCGTGAGGAAGAGGGTAAGTTTCGCCTCGAAGTGGGCCCCTTTGCAGAGCAAGCCTCACTTGAAGCGGCGCGGTCCCAGTTATGGCGACTCGGTGCCTGTCAGTCTCGTCCGTCGGTTGAACAGTCGACGTCCAGCATACGTTTGGAGGTTGAGGAAAATGGCTAATGTATCTTCGAACGAGTCCAGCGGCGTTTTCAAATCCGCGGAGAGCACTCCACAAAAATTCAAGGCGGGTACCAACTCTGCTGTTTCGGACGTGGCGGTCGAGCGCTCGGAGGAGTCGGCGATCGCGTCGATCGAGCGCCGCGTCGAGGGTGCACCGGAGGCACCGACCGCGAGCCGTTCCGATGTCGACATTGTGGAGTCTTCGTTGCCGTCGGCACCGGATCCGGCTGAGGAGTTGCGCGCCGCCGCACAAAAGGCGGAGGCCATCGTAGAGTCCATTGCCGAACGTGAGGCCAAGATCGAAGAGTCTTACCGCAAGGCCGAAGCGATGCTCAACGAGGTTGAGCGCATCAAGGAGTCTTTGACGTTTGATGATGCGCTGCGGCGCCGCATCGAGGCGACGGTGGCCCGTACACGCGGTTTGCGTGGCAAGTCATAAGTTATCCAAGGAAGCCGTTATGAGCAACGAAGTACACAATGATGCGGTGGGCGCCCCGGGAGCTCCCGCGGAGACGCCATTAGCCGAATTGACATCACTAGTGCTCGATGCGGCGGATGCCGCAAACGACAGCGCGCAGTCAACCCACGAGGCTATAGCACGGCTCACCCAGGTGGTGGAGGCTAATGAGCGTACGACAACGGCGGTTCGTAATGCGCCTGCGATATTCGGCGCCATTATGCTTGGCGTGGGTATCGCGCTGGCCGTCGTCGTTGCGATCGTATTCTCGAATATGCAAAAGCGGGCAGACAATCTCGAGCAGGTGATTGCCAAGCAGACCGCAGGTGTCGAGAGCGTCGAGCGGACTCTGAAGGATCTCAAGCTTTTTGAGGCTAATCTCGCCAAGTTCGAGACCATCGCCGCCGATACGACCCAGCGTGCAGTGGTGACTCTCCGCGAGCAGGTCAAGACAGATCGGCTGGCGCTGCAGCAACTTGAGGCCCGTCGTCTTAACGAGATGCTGGATTCGTTGAGAGGAGCTGTTTCTGTCGCAGCGAAGTCGCCGCGGCCACCTGCGACGGAACCTACGGTCGCCAGTGCGGAACTCAAGCAACAGGGATTGAAGCTTGACGCCGTCGACGCTGCGCTTCGCAAGCTCGATGCGCGTTTGGCCAATATGGAAAAGCAGTTGCCACGAGAGGGGCAAGCGAGCACTCCGGATCGGTGTAAGCAGCGGATCGTGGCGGTGCTGAGCGAAGAGCAGGGCAAGGATATCAAGGCGGCCACGGCGGAAGTGACGCGATTGAAGTCCGAGATCGCCGCGCTGCGTGATTTGATCGAGCGCCGGACCGGCGAATTGCAGAGCGGCGTTCCGGTAGTGCGAAAGCCCTAGGCGATTCGAGGGAATCTTTTGGTCAGAGTGGTATGGCGGTACACCCGGTTGCGCACGCCGTTTTATCACCTCGGAGGATTTCCAAAGTGGCTATGTGGTTGTAGTTGACCGACATGATCCTGGCTACGGGCCACGCGCGAGCCGCAGCTGCCTCGGCGCGCGGCATCAGCAAAAAGGCGACGCCGGTGTTTAAGCCCGCATAGCCGCGAGTGTTGAGTCGAAGTTCACGCGCGTCCGCAGTCACGTTCAAAGATGGCTCGGCGCATTGTGCCGGCATTAATAGTTGATTCGCGGCGGTTGTTACGGCCGACAGCGAGTCGCGCAACCAGCGCGAGTGGATATCCGTCGACACTCGGCTGCGGATCGCCGGCGCACGGCGTACCTTGACCTGGCGTTGACCAAGACTTTTCCCGCCATGTTGGACATCGCGGAGCTCGAGGGTGATCACGGCGCTGCGTGGTCCCTTAACCCATTCATCAAGATGCTGCTGTAGCGAGGCGACGCCAGAGAACTCGCTGCGAATTGTCAGAATCAACGCGGGATCCGGCGTATCCACGGCGTCTGATTCAAGGTGCATTGCGAGCTCGGTCAGGCCGTCATGCAGACGCGCGTGTTCATTGGGCGACCAGGCCGGATGGCGATCGACGGGTTCCACACGAACGTGGAAGGCGCGGTGTATCCCCGCCGTCATCGCGGGGCAGGATGCGCCCGGTTCGGTCATCGCGTTGACACACCGCGACGGCCCGCGCGTGATGCGCAGGCTGTCTTCGATTCGTCCGTCTCGCATGAGGGTGGAATCCAACCGGACCACGGCTGGATCCTGTTCGAGACAGCGCTGCAGCGAACTGGCCAAGTCGCTCAATTCGCCGATTGGGCGAGGGTTCGCGGCCTGGGTGGCGCCGGCGAACCCCAGCAAGCCCACCATCGCCCCGGCACTGACCGCCCGAGCCCGACGGGTTCGTGCGCTGATCATCGACGGTCCCGCTGCGCAGCAGCGACGTATTGGGCCGGCAATCGAATGGTGGCCTGGTAAGAATCATTGCCCAGCGGTTCGAGCGAAACGATTTCTGCACCCGCAATCGTTCCAGTGAACCGAGTGCGCAGGGCGTCGCCGCCAACTCGGCCTTCGGCCACGGCGGTTTCTCCGGCCAACTCAAGCCCGTAGAGCTGTTCGGCAATGTTGCGATAGGCGTCCATCTTGGCTGCGCGCAGCGCTTGCAAGCGGCGTTGCGCCGGATCTGCTCCGGACTGAGCCGTGATTGACGCGAAGCCCACAGCCACCATGTCCAGCGGACCGGTGGTCGGCTGGGTGCTTGCGGCGGATGAGGCCCGGTCAGGTGGGTTGGCAGGCGTAACCGGCAACTGTCGAATGGTCACCACCTGTTCGTCCCGATAAGCCGGCCGCAGTCGACGTTCGAACAAACGTGGGGTCTGTCGGGTCGTGGTGACGACCTGTGGGTCCGAGACTTTGACGCTCGTACAACCACCCGTGGCGAGCAGCATCGCGAGCAGGCTTGCGGCCAAGGCTTTTGTGTTCATAACGAGGGGTTAGTCGGCAGAACGCGTTAGTCCTTGAGGGGGAGAGCGGGTTACGGAAATCCGTATGGCATGTCAGTTGCATCATTACTCGCGCGCGCTTTTGTTCGGGCTGTATGGATGGTCCGAAAATCTTGTAAACGATTGATTTAAATAGATTAAATAATGGCTGCAGCACCGTTGGAACTTGTGTCGATTCTTCGACAAACCGGCAAGAAATTGCCGGTTCAAGCTGTTGCTATCCCTTTGGGCTTCCTCCTGCTCCTCGGCATGCTGGTGTTGCCGGTCCCGCCGCTGCTTCTTGATTTGTTCTTCACTTTCAACATCGCGTTGTCGCTGATCATTCTGTTTCTCGCGATTTCGGCGTCGCGGCCGTTTTCGTTTTCTGTGTTTCCGACTATATTGCTGTTCGCAACACTGTTGCGCCTTGCGCTCAATGTCGCTTCGACGCGCGTCGTGCTCAGTGCTGGTCACGAGGGAGCGGATGCTGCCGGCGACGTGATCGAAGCCTTCGGATCGGTTCTCGTGGGCGGCGATTACATCGTCGGTATCGTTGTTTTCACCATTTTGGTGATCATCAATTTCATCGTTGTCACTAAGGGAGCCGGGCGCGTCTCCGAGGTCACGGCGCGTTTCACCTTGGACGCCATGCCCGGCAAGCAGATGGCCGTCGACGCTGACCTGGCCGCCGGGCTGATCAACCAGGACCAGGCGCGTGTTCGGCGCCGGGAGATCACCTCGGAGGCCGATTTCTCCGGATCCATGGACGGCGCCAGCAAGTTCGTTCGGGGCGACGCGGTCGCCGGCATTCTCATCTTGTTGATCAACATCTTTGGCGGAACGCTGGTCGGTAGCCTGCAGCACGGTATGGGCCTCGCGGAGGCCTTCGAGCGATATACGACATTTGCGGTCGGCGATGGCTTGGTTGCCCAGATACCCGCACTTTTGCTCTCGATAGCGACCGCGATCATCGTGACGCGCGTGTCCGGCGAGGAGTCGCTGCACGATCAGACCTTCGCACAATTCAGTAACGTCGAGGCCTGGTGGCTCACGGCGGCCATCCTGGCCTTGCTCGGAGTCATTCCGGGGATGCCGCATCTTGCGTTCCTTGCGCTCGCCACCATCACCGCCGGTGCGGCATGGATCCTCGGACGGCGCCGGGACCGCTTTGCCGCCGAGGCCACGAAGAGTGCCGAAGCGCCCGCGGGACCGCGGGAGTTGTCGTGGTCTGATGTGCAGCAGGCGGATGCGATAGGCCTCGAGGTGGGTTACGCCCTCGTTGCCTTGATCGACGCACAGCAGGGTGGTGCGCTGGTGACGCGAATTCGCGGAATCCGCAAGAAGCTGACCTATGAACTGGGTTTTCTAATCCCGCAAGTCCACATCCGCGACAATCTCGATCTGCGGCCTGAGGCCTACCAGATCATGGTCAATGGTGTCGTCATCGGACGCGGTGAGGTCAAACCGGCACGAGAGCTGGCTATCCACTCGGGCGTTGTCCACGGTGATCTGCAGGGTATTCGCACCAAGGATCCGACGTTCGGCCTGGATGCCGTGTGGATCGACCCGGCGCAACGCGATTACGCCCGATCTCTTGGGTACACCGTAGTCGATGCCAGCACAACCATCGCCACGCATCTCAACAAGATCTTGCAGGAAAACTGCAACCTCTTGCTGGGTCACGACGAGACACAGCAGTTGGTCGACAAGCTCGCCGCAGCCGCACCAAAATTGGTGGAAGAGTTGATTCCCAAGAAATTGCCGATCGGAACCTTGACCCAGGTGCTACAGAACCTGCTCGCTGAGGGTGTATCGATCCGGGACTTGCGCGGCGTCTTGATGGCGCTCGCTCCGGTTGCCGAGAAAGTTCAGGACATCGAAGAGCTCACCGGTGTTGCTCGCGTGGCACTCGGCCGAATGATCGTCCAGCAGTATGTTTTGCACGGCGAGGAGTTATCAGTGATGACGCTGGCGCCGGAGCTCGAACAGGTGCTGCACGCTACCGTTCGCCGAGGGCAGGGGGGCAATGTGCCGATCGAGCCGGAGTTGGCAGAAGGCCTGCTGCAATCGGTGGGCAAAGCGTCGCGCGATGAGACCAACGCCGATCGCCCAGCCATTCTCGTGACCTCGCCCACACTGCGGCCCTGGCTGTCGCGTGTACTGCGGCCGCGAGTTCCTGGCCTGTCGGTGCTCTCTTATGCGGAGCTTCCCGAAGACACCAGCCTGCGCGTTAACTCAAGTATCACCGTCCAGCCGCGAACGAGTGCGGCCGCCTAACGGAGTCATCGATGAGAATTGAAAGGGTCGTTGCCGGTAGCTTCAGTGAGGCCAGCGAGCTGTCGAGGCAGTTATATGGTGTTGAGGCACTGCTGATTTCCTCAACCCGTGTGGGAAACAGTCACGAGTTGCTGGTCTGCACAGATGTCAGTGATGACGACGTGCCAGGCACAAAAGTCGATCCCGCCAAGCAGCAGCGATTTGCAGCGGCAATGGAAGCCGAGGTCAAGCGCAAAACGACACGCGGTAAAAACCCTAAATCTGATGTCGCTGCTGCGAAGTCTGTGTCCGAATCACCTCACGAGGCTCGTGCCACTAATCCCGAGGTATCGGGTGTCGAACTCGTCAATGCGATTCGTCAGGAGTTGCAGGCTATCGAGACTCGGTTGGCGCGTGGCAGCCGGTCGGCGACCTTGTCCGCCAAAATGGCACTTCTCGAACACGGGGTATCGGCGGCGTACGCCGAGTATTTGCTGGCCGAGGGCAACGACAGTGCCAGCGTGGCACAGCGTTTGTACGCGGCGCTACGTGTCGAACACGGCGTTCTCGAGTCATCGACTCAGCCGATGATGGTCACCGGTCCCGTCTCGGCCGGCACGACGACCGTTGCGATGCAGGTCGCGCATCGAGTCGCGGCGACGAGCCGAGATAGGCCTGTTGTGGCTGCGCTGCGTGATCCCCGCTGCGGTGCGCGCGAGAGATTTTTTGCGATAGCCGATGCCGCGGGTGTATTGCCGTGTTGGGGCGCTGTGCCCAACGAGGTGACTGTGGTCGACGCCGGTGGACGGCGTGCAGAAGACGTTGAAGCTCTACGAGCGGAGTTCCCCGCGTTTCGAATTGCCCTTTGTCTGCCGTCGTACCTGAGTGGTACAGCGGCTGCTCGGTGGCTCGATGGCTGTCCCCCATCATGCGGTGTGATCATTTCCCATTGGTCGCCGATGGAATTGCCGCTTGCGCTGCTCTCCAAGCTCGCGGAGCGGAAAGTGCCGTTGATCGGCGTATCGCAGGATGCGAATCCGACCCTCGCTATGGACTCCGCTGCGCTTCAAAGTCTCGAAAGCTCGATCGGGCAGCGCATGACGCTGTTGTTGGCCACGGATTCGACGCGAGACGCATGATGAGCAGCGGCATGAAAACGACTCGGGTGTTCGCGTTCGCCAGCGGTAAAGGCGGTGTCGGCAAGACGCTGCTCAGCCTTAACACGGCCGCAGCGCTGGCTAGGCAGCACCGCAGCGT
>JBJTBK010000297.1:0-2152 GCA_046091245.1 Nevskiaceae bacterium
AAACGAGTTTGACCCGCCGCAGGTGCGCCAGTAGAATGCGCGACCTTTTCCGGGTGGAGTTCATCATGTACGCGGTCATCGCCACGGGCGGCAAGCAGTATCGGGTTCAGGAAGGCAGCGTGCTGCGCATCGAAAAGCTCACCGCCGAGCCGGGTGCTGAGGTCAAATTCGACGACGTTTTGCTCGTCGGTTCGGGCGATGCCGTCAAGGTCGGTGCCCCGAAACTCGCCGGCGCGTCGGTGTCCGCTACGGTGCAGCGCCACGGCCAGGGCGACAAAGTCAGCATCGTCAAGTTTCGTCGTCGCAAGCACTACCTGCGCATGAAGAACCACCGTCAACAATTCACTGAAATCAAAGTCACCGGCATCAGCGCCGGCTGATCGAGCGGAGTACGAGACATGGCACACAAAAAAGCAGGCGGCAGTACCAAGAACGGCCGCGAGTCCCACAGCAAGCGCCTCGGCGTCAAGGCTTTCGGTGGCGAGCAGGTGGCTGCGGGCAACATCATCATCCGTCAGCGCGGCACGCAGTATCGCCCGGGTGCGAACGTAGGCATCGGCACCGACCACACGCTTTATGCGTTGGCGGATGGCAAGGTAGCTTTCAAGCGTCGTGGCGCCGAGCAGAAGATGTTCGTCAACGTCATCGCCGACTGATCCCGCCTCTCTAGGCAGGAGCACGCAAACCCCGGCCGAGTGCCGGGGTTTTCGTTTGGGTCCCAAGGTTAATTTGCGGCAGAGTATCGCCTCATGAGATTCGTCGACGAAGCCCGCATGCGGGTGCAGGCCGGTAACGGCGGCCGAGGCTGTTTGAGCTTCCGCCGTGAAAAGTTCATGCCCTTTGGCGGGCCGGACGGGGGCGACGGGGGCCACGGTGGCAGCGTGTTTCTGCGCGCCACACTCGGCATCAACACCCTGGCGGATTTTCGCGTCGAGCGCACGTTCAAAGCCCAATCGGGCGACAGCGGCAGCGGTAACGATTGCACGGGGCGTGGTGGCGAAGATCTCTATGTGCCGGTGCCCGTGGGCACCATCGTGCGCGACTCCGAAACCCATGAGCAGTTAGGCGATCTCGTCCGCGACGGTGATGTGCTGCAGGTGGCGCAGGGCGGCAAGGGTGGTTGGGGTAACGCCAAGTTCAAAACCAGCACCAATCGGGCGCCGCGGCAGTTTGGCCCCGGTCTGCCCGGCGAGAAGCGCCTGCTCGAGCTTGAACTCAAGGTCATTGCCGACGTCGGCCTGCTCGGCTTGCCGAATGCGGGCAAGTCGACCCTGATCCGCGCCGTTTCGTCTGCGCGGCCAAAGGTGGCCGATTACCCCTTCACCACGCTGCACCCAAACCTCGGTGTGGTGTACTGCGGAGAGCATCGCAGCTTTGACATGGCTGATATTCCGGGGCTCATCGAGGGTGCGGCGGAAGGGGCGGGGCTCGGCATTCGATTCCTCAAGCATTTGCAGCGCACGCGAGTGTTGCTGCACCTCGTCGATATCTCACCGCCTGACCCCGAGGCCGATCCGGTGCGCGATGCCCGCTCGATCGTCGCTGAGCTCAAGAAATTCTCCAAGGACTTGGCGCTTAAACCGCGTTGGCTGGTGCTCAACAAGGCTGATTTGCTGCCCGAGAAGGAAGCTGAGAAGCGCGCCAAGGCCATCGTTCGCGCGCTGCGCCACAAGGGCCCGTGGTTCCTGATCTCCGGCGCAACGGGTGCGGGCACCAAGGATTTGACCGAGGAGGTCATGCGCTTCCTTGAGGCCGCGCAGGCCGCCGCCGCGGAGGCCGATGACGCGACCGGCGGTACCGACACCGCGGGCAAGGATGGTTGAGCGTAACGCGAAGGTTCGGCGTCGATTGGCCGCAGGCAAACTGCAGCTGCGGATATGTGATTTGCGCAATCTTGGCCCGCGAGCCGAGGCGTTGCTGGCCACGGTGGGTATACGCAGCAGTCGTCAGTTGCGCGAGCGGGGTGCGCTCGAGGCGTACCTCGCGCTGCGGCGGGCGGGTCACAGCCGCTCGCTGAACATGCTCTGGGCACTCGTCGGCGCACTCGAACCTTGGCCGGAAGGTCGTGATTGGCGTGAGGTGGCGCGCAGCCCGGCGCGAGTGCCCTTGATGCTGGCGGTGGAGGCTCGAGACAGCGCGCGGGAGTCGACGC
>JBJTBK010000298.1:0-10307 GCA_046091245.1 Nevskiaceae bacterium
CGACGGCGGCAGCAGATTCAGAAGCGGATGCACCCCTCGCCATGGGAATGACTGGATGTTGGCGTTGCGTTGGCGACGGAAGATGGCCCGGGCCATGTCGCGGGCCGCGACGTCGGCCTGAATGGCAAAGGGATACTTGCCGATGTCGGGCATGATGTCAGTGACGACGAAGCCCGGAAAAATGCTGCCGACCGTGATGCCGTGTCGGGCCAGTTCGATGCGCGCCGAATTCATGTAATGCGCGATGCCGGCCTTGCTCGCGCAGTAGGCGGCCTGACGCGGTACTGCGACTTTAGCCGCGACCGAGGCGATGGCGACAATATGACCCCGCCGCTGCGTCATGAAGAACGCCGCTGCGGCATCAACGGTAGCGATGGCGCCCAGCAAGTTGGTACGCAGGATGCGCCGCTCGGTGGCGAGGTCGCCGCGCCCCACCGATGAGAACGCATTAATTCCCGCGTTGACGACGACCACCTCCACGGTGCGAAGCGCGCTCATCAGCGTAGCCAAGCGCGGCGCCACTGACTCTTCATCGTCGACATCGAGTTGCAGCAGTTCGATCTGGGTGGCGCGCGAGCCGGGTTGCGCATGCAATTGATCGCGCAGTGCTTCGAGGGCCTCGAGCCGACGGGCTGCGAGGCCTAGCCGCCAACCTCGCTGGGCAAATTCGATGGCCAGCGCCCGACCGATGCCCGCTGAGGCGCCGGTAATGACGATGGCTGGCGTGGCGCTCGGCTCAGTTGGCGAAGTAGACATACTCGTCCTCCGCGGCCAGCGGGTCGGCGAGAATCTTGTCGATCGGTACGTACGCTGAACCGAGCGATTCCCAAATCGGCTTGGCCTGCTCGGCATTGAAGCGATTGATCGACGCTTTCATTGACGCCACGCGCTCGGCCTCCTGAGCGGCGAGATTGCGACGTTCGCCGGGATCGACGGCGAGGTCATATAGCCAATCTTTGCGGGGTCGCTGCGTCACCTGCAGTTTCCAAGGGCCTTCGCGCATCGTCAGGTAGTCCTCAGTGCGCCAGAACAGGCGCTCGTGGGGCGAGGAGCTGCTTGCCGTGCCCCGCGCAAAGGGCAACAGATCGACGCCATCAATTGGACGGTCGGTCGGCACTGCTTGTCCCGCCGCCGCGGCGATGGTGGCGAAAATGTCGAAGTGCGCCGCCACGCCCGGGATACGCCGATCGGCGGGGAGTCCTGCGGGCCAGCGCATCAACAGCGGAACGCGAATACCGCCTTCGAAGTAGGTCGCCTTCCAGCCGCGCAGCGGTGCGTTACGGCCGCGCAGATCGATGTAATGCGGTGCGCCGTTATCACTGGTGAAGATCACGAGCGTGTTTTGGTCCACGCCTTGATCGCGCAAGGTTTGCAGCACGCGGCCGATGTTGCGATCGAGCGAGCGGATCATCGCTGCGTACACCCGCAGCGTGTGATCGGCGATGAAGGGCAGGGCGTCGTAGTCCTCGCGTGTCGCTTGCAGTGGTGTGTGCGGCGCGTTGTACGCAAAGTAAAGAAAGAAAGGCCGATGGCGATTGCTCTCGATGACGCGCAAGGCGTGATCGGTCAGGTAGTCGGTCATGTAGCGATCCGGCTTGAACACTTCGCCGTCATTGAATCGGACACCCCATGGCTCGGCGGCCCAGAGAAAGCGATCAACCGGGTTGACCTTGGGTATGGCGTTTACGACGCGCGGGTCGTTCGTCGGCAGATACATGGAGGCCGCATGCAGGTGTGAGAGCGACTCGTCGAAGCCATGGGCATAAGAGCGAAACTGTGGACTGTCGCCGAGATGCCATTTGCCGATGTGCGCGGTGTAGTAGCCGCGGGCCTTGAGAACACGAGCGATGGTGATTTCGCTCGTCGGCAGACCCATGTCCTCGTAGCGCGGTTGATTCGCTTCACGATCGGCGTGATAGATCGGTGCGCGCGACTCTTTTCCCGGTGCACCCGACTGCATCACGAGCTTCATGAAGGCCTGCGGCGTCGGCGTGAATTCGAAGCCGAAACGCGTGGCGTAACGCCCCGTCATGATGGCTGCGCGCGAGGGTGCGCAGGTGGCGTTACCGGAGTAGGCGGTGTCGAAGGACACACCTTCCCGGGCGATGCTGTCGATGTTCCTTGTCGGTACGCGACCCTGCGCGATCCCGGTGCCGTGCAGTGTCAGATCCGCATAGCCCAGGTCATCGACGACGATGAGCACGACGTTCGGCGGCCGAGCGGCGTCGGTTGTCGTCGGCGCGCTCGGACCTTGCTGCCACCGGATATCGCGAAACGGTGCGTTGTTTTCGCGCAGAAAGAGTTTCACGCCCAGTAGCGCAAGCCCGCTGCGACCGCCGATGGCTTGATAGCCCGCAACGAGTGTCACCGTTACGGCAAGTCCGAGAACGGCCCACTTGAGTATTCTTTGACGAGTCATGTTTCTGCCAGATCCTGTTCGACCATGAAGAGTCGATCCTGTCCCCAAAGGCCAGGACGATCGTCTACCCGAAATGAGGGTACGCCCCAGAGGCCAAGCCGCTGCATTCTGTCACGGTGACACTGCGCGAGATCACGCCAAGAGGGGTCCTCGAGGGCGCGGCTTACCGCAGTCGCGTTCATGCCGGCGCGGTTGGCGATGCGCTGCAGGCCGCGATCGCTGCCGGCATCGAGCCCTTCGGCAAAAACACCGCGCAGGAAAGATTCGAGAAACTCCTCACCGCAGCCAAGGGCAATGGCGTGATGCATCACGGCAAGACCGCGCTCAGTCGGCGCTCCTACGGGATCAACGATATCCCCAAATGGCAGGTGCAGTCGTTCGGCTTCGCGTTTGGCGTCGCGCACGATGTAGAGCCGCTTCGCGCGGTTGACGGGCAGTCCTCGCATCACCATCGGCAGCACGAACGCGAGTTCCAAGGTCGCGCCATGGCGTTTCGCGAGGGCGCGAACTCGGGCGACGGCGAGGTAGGTATAGGGACTGCGCAGCGAGCAAAAAAACGTCAGGTGTCTCTGGCGCGGGCGGACGGGCGACGTGGGTGCCGCCGACACTGCGGGCGGCGGATAAAGCGCTTCGCGCCCGGGTTCCTTGCGCAGACCTGCCTGCGTGAGGCGCGTCTCGAGGTAATGCAAGCGATCGATGCCCCAGTACCACTCGCCTTCGAAGTAGAGCGTGCCGCCCAAATAGTGCCCGAGCTGTTTTCGCAGCATCGCACCGTCCTGCAGCGCTTGCGGCGTGACATTCCTGCTTGCCGGTAACGCGTCGGGCGGTGTTAGCCCGTAATGACTCGCGAGGCGCAGCGCATCGCGATGCGACCACGCGGTGAGCGCGGGCGCGTCTGCTGCAGCCTCGGCGTCGGGCGGCGGCACCAGGTGATCGATAATCCGCACGGCATAGCGCGCGGCGAAGGCCGACATGACGCTCGCCAGCAAACGGCTATAGGGATCTTCCGGGTCGTAAAAGACGTGCACGGTGGGTGGCTGCCCGCGCAGGCTGCGCCACGCGGCGTGCGACGTGCGCACGGCACTGCGCAGCGCGATCGAGGTTATGAGTCGGCTGCCGGCGCGCGCGAGCAGGGCGGTCACGGCCTGCGGCTCTGATCGATGCGGCGACTGCCCGCCGGAAGACTGAACCAGTCGCCGTCTCGACCGACCTGTATCGGCCCGGGGAACGCGTCAGCCGTACCCTCAAGGAACTTGGTCTCGAGCCCTGGCACAGGCAAGGGCGGCACGATGTGGTTAAACACCAGCATACGCACCTCCGCGGCTGCAGCGACCTGTGCGGCTTCAACGGGTGAGGCGTGATAGTTGCGAATGTCTGTCATGATCTGCGCGAGTTGGGGCCGCTGAGCATTCACGAAGCTGTGTTCCATCATTCGAACCAGTTGCGGCGAGAGGGCCTCGTGCACCAACAGGTCCACACCCTGCGCCTCGCGCTGCACGGCGGCACTGCGACGCGTGTCCCCACTGATGACGAGTTGACGATCCTTGTATCGGAAGCGGTAGCCGACAGCCGGTGACACGGGGCCGTGATCCACGCGGAAGGCCACCACTTGCAGCGTGGGTGACTCAATCAGCACGCGGCGCTGCTCGGTGCTGATGTCGAAGGGGCGAGGTGTAGTCCCAAAGCCCGAAGGTGGCGCTACGGCTTCGCCGTGGTGAGCCGTGCGATACCCGGCATCGAGTCGGTAAGCGGCCTCAATGCCTTCAAGCACCTGCGGCAATCCTTGTGGACCGTACACCGGCAGGGGCTCTGCGGCATGGGCGCCGATCCAGCGCTGCAGCAGCAGATCGCCGAGGCCACCGATGTGATCCGAGTGATAGTGCGTCAGCAGCACCGCCTTCAGTTGCCCCGCATTCAATTGCATGCGCGCCAGTTGCACCGCCGAGCCGCCACCGGCATCCACCACGAACATGTCTCGCCCGGCGATCACCACCGTGCAGGGGCCGCTGCGTTCGGGGTCTGGAAACGGTGAGCCGGCGCCGCAGAGGCCGACGTGCAAACCATCCTCGAGCGCTGCGAGCGGATCCTCGTTGGCGGCAATGCGCGTAAGGCCGCGCTCGGCGAGCCACACTGCCAAGGTCGCCCGCTGGCCATACACCAGTAGCCCGAGCGCCAGCACTGCGAGCAGCACGCGCGAGCGGGTGCTCATCTACTACGCCGCCGCGCGGGCGGAGTCCTCGCGCGGAGTCCGTGGACGTTGCAGCAACAGCAGGCTGCCGAGCGCGACGGCTGCGATGACGAGTTCGACGCTCGTGCCCGCGTTCCAGCCAAACCACTCGGGCAGCCACAATAAGGCTGCGGTCGTTCCGCCGACGCGCAGCCATTCGAGCGCGCGCGCTTGGCGCCGACCTTCCAGTACCCAGCCGACGCTGACCGTCCACGCCAGTATCAGCAAGGCGTAGGCCCCACGTTCGAGCATCGTGAGTTCGGGTGCCACCGCGATGAAGTGTGTGGTCGGCGCAATCAGCAAGGCGTATTGGATGATCGCGTACGTTCGTATGGCGCGGGTGGTCGCAGGCGCGTAGCGGGTGAACTGGCGCGGATCGAAGTGCGCCACTTTCGACTCGCCGTTCGTCGGCGATGACATTAGGGCGCGTAGTGCGGCAAAGAGCGACCCGCTCGACGCCATACGTCGGCCGAGGTCGCGATAGACGTGCAAATTGCCCCACAGTGGGTTGTAGGAGGCGAGCGGTTTACGGATGCCGTACACCACGGGCTCATCGTCACGTTCCTCGACGAACGTGCCGAACAGCCGATCCCAAAGAATCAAGATGCCGCCGTAGTTGCGATCGATGCAGTAGTCGTTTTGCCCGTGATGGACGCGATGGTTCGAGGGCGTGACGAACACTCGATCGGCCCAGCCGAGTTTGCGCACGAGCTCCGTATGGACCCAGTACTGGTAGAGTAGATCGATCAGCGCTACCGCGCCAAATACCACCGGCGGCACCCCGAGCAAGGCCATGGGTAAGTAGAAAGGAAAGGAGACGAAGGCACCCGTCGAGGTCTGGCGCAGCGCCGTCGATAAATTGAAATACTCGGAAGAGTGATGCACTTGATGCGCCGCCCACATCAGGTGGGTCTCGTGGCCAAAGCGATGCACCCAGTAGTAAATGAAATCGTAGGCGATGAGCGCCCCGAGCCAGACCCACACGCTGTCGACCGGTAGCGTGAACCAGCGCAGGTGCTCGAAGACGAGCACGTAAATTCCAACGCTCAGTGCGCGTACGAACACGCCAGACACCTGACTCAGCACTCCGAAGTGCAGACTCGTAACCGCATCGGCGACGTCGTAGGTGGCGATGCGCCGCCGATGCGCGAGCCATGCCTCGAGCGCAATGGTGACCATGAAGACGGGGATGGCGTAAACGATCGGGTTCACGATGGGCCTCGGCGATCTCGGCCAAGTGTATAGTTTGACGCCATGCAATGCAGGGTCTCTTCGATGGGTGTGACGTGGCTGCTGCTCGCGATGACGAGCGCGGCGGGTATGGCCAGCGGCGCGCCGGGCGCTGCGCCGGCACCGCCGATGCCCGGCGCGTATCAGTTAGCGACCTCCATCGGCCCCGATGAGCGTGCCGCGGCGACGGTCGCCATACGCGAACGGGCCTTGCAGGAGCGAAAAGCACTCCGTTTGGTGGCGATCGAGCGCGTCGATCGGCAGGTCGTGGCAGGTTTGAATTTCCGCTTGCGTTTGCGCGTCGAACTCGGCGGACAGCTGCGCACCGCCGAGGCGGTGGTGTATCGCAATCTGCAAGGGCAACACCAGTTGACGTCGTGGCAGTGGCTACTCAGCCGGAGGGCACCGTGAAAGCACCAGGGATCACCCGATCGCGGCGGACTTTTTTTGCACCGATCTGGGTGGCGCTGTTGTCCGCCGTGATCCTGACATTGTTGCTGCTGGTGGCGGTACGAGTCAGCCTGTATCTCTTCTCGACCAGCACCACGGTGGTGCTGGTGCGCCACGCAGAAAAGGCACCGCCCGAATCGGGTCCCGATCCCGTGCTATCGGTCGAAGGTCAGGAGCGGGCGCTGCGTCTCGCGCGCTTGCTCGGGGAGGCCGATGTCGCGGCGGTATACGCGAGTGATACCCGGCGCGCGCAGTTGACGGCCTCGCCATTGGCCGCGCGCCTCGGTGTCACCGTCACCACGCGTGCCGGCAAGGATATCGAGGGCTTGCTCGATGATATCGGCGAGCATCATCAAGGCGAGCGTGTCGTCGTGGTGGGGCACTCGAACACGGTGCCGGCCTTGGTCGAGCAACTCACGCGCGGACGCGTCGAGGTAACCGTGGCCGACGACGAGTACGACGCCGTTTACGTCGTCACCGTCACGCGCTTCGGGCCTGCCTCCGTGTTGCGATTGCGATACTGACGCCGGATTTCGCCTCCGGCGTTTGGGGATTTGGCCGTTGCGGTGTTAGACTCCGCGCCCTCGTGTGGGGCGGTAGCTCAGCTGGGAGAGCGTCGCGTTCGCAATGCGAAGGTCGGGAGTTCGATCCTCCTCCGCTCCACCATTTCCGCTTAGTGTTCCGCTCAGTGCCCCCGTAGCTCAGTGGATAGAGCGACCGCCTCCTAAGCGGTAGGTCGTCGGTTCAACTCCGGCCGGGGGCGCCAGTACCGCCCCTGCCTGCGTTACGCGGCGCACTCCCAACCTGCTGAATCTACTGTATTTCCGGCAAAGCGCGGCTCCCCGGCAGCGGATGAGATAGAATCACGGCTCTTTCGCAAGGGACCCGGGGGTTCGGTTTTACATGGGCGCCACGCGCAGCGAGCAAATCGCTTCTTCTCCGCTTTACGGCAGCAATGCCGATTACGTCGAATCTCTTTACGAGCAATATCTGGCCGACCCGACCACGGTAAGTCCGACGTGGCGGGAGTACTTCGCCAAATGGCCTCAGCCGTCTCGGCCGGAGGCTTCGCATCGTGCGATTCAGGACTCCATTGCCGCGCGGGCGCAGGCTGCCCGTCAGGTCGGCGGTGCTGTAGCGGCGGCTCTCGATGGTGACGCCAGCGCCAAGCAGGGCGCGGTGTCGCGTCTCGTGCAGATTTATGCCAACCGCGGCCATCTCGTCGCCAAGATCGATCCGCTCGGACTTACTCGCCGTGAGCGGCCGCGGGTGCTGGAGCTCGATTATTTCGGGCTGAGCGAAGCGGACCTAGACACGCAGTTCTTCACCGGTAGCCGCGTGAATAACGTTCCGGCGCGTGCGACGCTGCGCGAGATCATCGCGACGCTCGAGCACGTGTATTGCAGTTCGGTGGGTGCCGAGTTTGCCCACGTGTCCAACACGGAGGAGCGCCTGTGGCTGCAGGACGCCTTCCAGTCCGGGCGTATGCACCACGTGTTCTCCGCCGAGGAGCGCAAGAACATTCTTTGGGAGCTGACCGCAGCCGAGGGGCTCGAACGATACCTGCACACCAAGTACGTCGGTCAGAAGCGCTTCTCGCTCGAGGGCGGGGATTCGCTGATTCCGTTGCTCGATGATCTCGTGCAGATGGCAGGTGGCATGGGCGTGGAGGAGTTCGTGATCGGCATGGCCCACCGCGGTCGGCTGAACGTACTCGTCAACGTGCTCGGCAAGTCGCCGTCGGTATTGTTCAGCGAGTTCGAGGGCAAGTACGACGTCTCGCAGATCAAGGGATCAGGTGATGTGAAGTACCACAAAGGCTTCTCGGCTGATCTGCGTACGCCGGGTGGTAACGTTCACGTGGGTTTGGCTTTCAATCCCTCGCACCTCGAGGTGGTCAACCCGGTGGTCGAGGGCTCGGTGCGGGCACGCCAAGAGCGCCGCAGCGACGTGCGTGGCGAACGCGTGGTTCCTTGCTTGATCCACGGTGATTCCGCCTTTGGCGGACAGGGCGTGGTCATGGAGACCATGCAGCTGTCACAGGCGCGCGGCTACTACACCGGTGGCACGGTTCACATCGTCGTCAACAACCAAGTCGGTTTCACGACTTCTGATCCGCAGGACATGCGTTCGACGATGTACTGCTCGGATGTGGCGAAGATGCTGGAGGCGCCGATTTTCCACGTCAACGGCGATGATCCGGAAGCGGTGGTGTTCGTAGCCCGCCTCGCCATGCAGTATCGCCAGCGCTTCCACAAGGACGTGGTCATCGACCTCGTCTGCTATCGCAGGCTCGGTCACAACGAGGCCGACGAACCCGCGGCGACGCAGCCGGTGATGTACAACGTCATTCGCAAGCATCCGACCACACGCAAGCTCTACGCCGATCGTCTTGTGGCTGACGGCGTGTTGACCCAGTTCGAGGCCGATGGTCTGGTCGAGCAGTATCGCGCGGGACTCGATGAGGGTCGACCGCAGGCCAAGGCCTCGCTCGGCATGATCGGCAACAAGTACACGGTCGATTGGAGCGCCTATATGCGCAACATCGACTGGACGGCGCCCGTTCGCTCAGGGGTTGAGGCGCGTCGCCTCAAGGCGCTCGGCGCACGTCTCGTGGCCGTGCCAGCCGGTCATTCGCTGCACCCGCGCGTGCAACAGGTCATCGCCAATCGCGCCAAAATGATCGCGGGCGAGATGCCGCTCGACTGGGGCTGCGCTGAATCTTTGGCGTACGCCTCGTTGCTGGAAGACGGCTATGCGGTCCGCATCTCGGGGCAGGACTCGGGACGTGGCACGTTCTTCCACCGCCACGCTGTGTTGCACGATCAGCAAACAGGAAGCACGTACGTGCCTTTGGAGCACGTGGCCGAGCGGCAGCCGCGCTTCACGGTGATCGACTCGGTGCTCTCGGAGGAGGCCGTACTCGCGTTCGAATACGGCTACTCGCAAACGGACCCCGGCGTGCTCGTCATCTGGGAAGGTCAGTTCGGCGATTTTGCCAACGGCGCCCAGGTGATCATCGATCAGTTCATCAGTTCCGGCGAGTCGAAGTGGGGGCGTTTCTGCGGCCTCACGTTGTTCTTGCCGCACGGCTACGAAGGGCAGGGACCCGAGCACTCCTCGGCGCGACTCGAACGCTTCCTGCAGTTGTGTGCCGAGGCCAATATGTCGGTGTGCGTACCATCGACGCCCGCGCAGATGTTCCACATGCTGCGGCGCCAAATGCTGCGCGAGTTCCGCAAGCCGCTCGTCGTCATGACCCCGAAGAGTTTGCTGCGTCACGAGATGTCGGTGTCGGCGCTCGCCGATCTCGAACAGGGTTCGTTCCGCAATATCATCGACGAGGTTGATCCGGTCGATCCGGCAAAGGTGCGTCGTGTCGTGTTCTCGAGCGGCACGGTCTACTTTGACCTGCTCAAAGCGCGCCGGGCCTTGGCTGCCGAGGATGTGGCGCTCGTTCGGCTCGAGCAGATCTATCCGTTCCCGGCCGACGAGTACACGGCGATCATCGCCCGTTACCCGAACGCTGCGGAGATCGTCTGGTGTCAGGAAGAGCCGCAGAATCAGGGCGCGTGGTACCAGATCCGTCATCGCCTCGAGCGTCCTCTGGCCGGCAAGCGGGTGTTGCTCTACGCAGGCCGTCCGCCCGCGGCAGCGCCGGCGACCGGCATCGGCAAGATCCACGAAGCCGAGCAGGCGAGCCTGGTGCAGGCCGCGTTGACCTCGCCGGCACGTCAGGACGACACCCGTTCCACCAAGCGTCTCTCTGAGCAGACAGCCGAACCCGCGCGCGAAGCTGCGGCCGGCCGTCGCAAGCGTTGATCAGGAAAATCATCCCATGACCATGGAAATCCGCGTTCCCCAACTTCCCGAGTCCGTCGCCGATGCCACCTTGGTGGCCTGGCGCAAGCAGCCTGGTGAGTCCGTCTCGCGAGACGAGAACCTCGCCGATCTGGAGACCGACAAAGTCGTGCTTGAAGT
>JBJTBK010000299.1:0-3334 GCA_046091245.1 Nevskiaceae bacterium
GCCCGACCACCCGCGGGACGAAAATTATCACGCCGTTCGCGGCCAGCAGCGGAATGGTGGCCCCTACCGCACGCAGCGTGTCCATATCGCTGAAGGACACCCCGCGAATGCGCTCCATCCCCCTCACGTTCACACGACAATAGTCCCAGTACACCTCGGTTACATGCAACAGGTCCGAGCCTGCAAAATTGCGCCGCAGCTGCGACGCATTGGCGGCCTCGCGCATCAGGTCGAGTTCATCGAGGATGGTCTTCTCGTATTCGTCGACGATCTCATCGATGCGCAGGCGCCGCGCCTCGGCGGAATTGTTGCGGGCAAGCCGAGCGAGTTCATGCATGACCGCTAGGTCACGCTGGATGATCTCGCGCATGCCGGGACGCAGCACCTTGACGATGACCTCGGCGCCTGAATGCAGCGTGGCGAGGTGCACCTGCGCGATGGAGGCGGCGGCGAGTGGCGTCGTCGAGAAGTCCGCGAACACGCTCGAGAGCGGCTTGCCATACGCCTGCTCGACGAGCTCGCGCGCCACCGCGCCATCGAAGGGCGGCACGCGGTCTTGCAGCTTGGCGAGCTCCACGGCGATATCGGGTGGTAGCAGATCGCGACGGGTCGAAAGCGCCTGACCGAACTTGATGAAGATGGGGCCGAGCTCTTCGAGCGCGAGGCGCAAGCGTTCGGCACGGGAATTTCCCTTGCGGCGCTCGAACCAGGTCCAAGGCGAGAGCAGGAAGACGAAGCGCAGCGGCCGGTACAGATGTGTTTCGCGGACGAACTCATCGAGCCCGTGGCGTACGAGCACGCGCTGGATCTGTACTAACCTCGCCAGCACACGCAACTTCATGGTGCCGACCCGTCACCCGGTTGCCGTCGCGCGAGCAGCGCATCGAGCCGAGCCGCAGCGCGATCGACGTCTTCGCGCAAGCGATCGACATCGGCGAAGAACACGTCGGCTTCGGCACGCGGCACGAGATCGCCGCTTTCATGGGCAAAGTATTCCGCCGTGTTGCGCACTGCCGTGCGCGAGCCGCGCCGCCCGAGATCGAGCATGGAGCGGGCGATACGGCCGAGGCTGTGGGCCGGCGCATCGCCGATCAGACGCGCGAGTTCCTCTTCGAGATCGGGGCGCAGCAGCAGGGCGAGTTCGCGGTAGCGCTGCAGCACCTCTGCATCGCCGCGAACCTGAACGGCGCCACTTTGCAGTTGACGCTCGGGCTGCGGACCGGCGAGCGCCACGAGGCTGAGGGGGCTGCCCTCAAGGGTGGCGTGGCTGTCGCCCTCGGGATTGCGTTGTATCCGCAGCGTCGAGCCGAGTGACTCGATGCCGAGTCGCAGTTCGAGACCGCTGACGACGACGAACAGTCGTTGACCGCGCAGGGCATTGCAGAGGTTTCGCGCCGCGGGCGAGTCGCCGAGGTTGCGATTCAGCATGTTTTCGACGAGTTCGGTCAGCACGGGTGCAGCGTCAGTATTTGTAGCCGCGGTGCAGTGCCACGATGCCGCCGCTCAGGTTGTGATATCGGCAATCTTCGAGTCCTGCCTCGCGCAGCATGCACAGCAGGGTTTCCTGGTCTGGATGCTTGCGGATCGACTCGGCGAGATATCGGTAGCTGTCCTCGTCGTTGGCGATCAAGCGACCGATCTTCGGCAGCACGCGGAAGGAATAGGCGTCGTAGAGCGGGGCGAGACCCGGTGCCGTGGGGTGCGAGAACTCGAGCACCAGCAATTGTCCGCCCGGCTTGAGCACGCGCTGCATCGAAGCGAGCGCGGCGGCTTTGTCGGTGACGTTGCGCAGACCGAAGCCGATGGTGACGCAGTCGAAACTTGAGTCGGCGAAGGGCAGGCATTCGGCGTTGGCTTGCACGTAACCCACGCCCTGCAGCCGGCCCGCATCGATCATGCGGTCGCGACCGTGACTGAGCATGGCGCCGTTGATATCCGAGAGTATGACGAGGCCTTGCGGACCCACTTGCGTTGCGAGACCTCGCGACAGATCGCCCGTGCCACCCGCCACATCGAGTGCGCGCTGACCGGGGCGCAAGTGAGTTTGCGACAGCGTGAATTGCTTCCACAGGCGATGCAGCCCCGCCGACATCAGATCGTTCATCAGGTCGTATTTGGGCGCGACCGAATCGAAAACGCCGCGCACCCGTCTTGCCTTGTCGGACCAGGCGACTTCTTCAAAGCCGAAATGAGTGGTTTTGGATGAGGGATCGGCGGACATGAGCGGTGCTCCAGAAGGCCCGACATTGTAGCCTCCGCCACGCATTCGTGGCCGACTGCTGGATTTTGTCCGGCGGAAGGCGTACAAACCCTATCCAGTTATCTCCGAGCTGCACGCGGCTCGGACGAAACGGGGGGAATAAGAACTATCTAGAAGGGACTAATGGCCGGGCGGGCTGCCCGGCCTTTTTTTTAGTCCCGATCTTTTTGCTCCTGGCCTTTGGCTGTAGCGGCCCCCACCCGGGCGAGATACTGCTTCCACAACGCATCCTGGTCCTTGCCGAGCTCGCGCAGGTATTTCCAGCTGTAGAGCCCGCTATCGTGGCCGTCGTCGAAGATGAGCCGTACCGCGTACTGGCCGACCGGCTCGACGGCCGTGACCATCACCGACTGTTTGCCAAGCACCAGCGTTTCCTGCCCTGGCCCATGCCCTTTGACCTCTGCTGAGGGTGAATTCACTCGCAAGAACTCAAAGGGCAGGGCATAGCGCTCGCCAGCCTCGAAGGCGATTTCGAGCACACGGGACTGGCGTCGCAGGCGGATTTCGACAGGCGCTTCGTTCATGGTGTGAATCCTACGGTGAGTAGAGCTCTTGTTCACGGTGACTTTTGCCGCGGCCTCTCCGATACTCGGGTCATAAGAGTGATGGTTCGACTGATTCGGGGGTTGCATGACGTCGACGGACACCTCTCATCCTGACTATTTTCACAAGGTCGTGGATTGCCAGTGGGCCTGCCCGGCCCATACGGACGTGCCGGAATACATCCGGTTGATTGCGCAAGGGCGCTTCACGGACGCCTATCTCGTCAATCGTCACTCCAACGTCTTTCCAGGCATTCTCGGCCGGGTGTGCGATCGGCCCTGCGAGCCGGCGTGCCGACGTGGCCGGGTGGAAGAGAAGCCGGTCGCGATCTGCCGCCTCAAGCGCGTGGCGGCCGACCACAAAGATGAGTATCGCGATCGACTGCCGGCGATTCCGCCGCAAAAGAACGGCAAGAAGATCGCCTGCATCGGCGCGGGCTGTGCCTCACTGACCGTCGCCAACGATCTGATGCCGCTGGGTTACGAGGTCACCATCTTCGAGCAGTTCGCCACGGCAGGCGGGCTGATGCGC
>JBJTBK010000300.1:0-4541 GCA_046091245.1 Nevskiaceae bacterium
TCCTCGATGAACTTGACCTGATGCGCGAAGCAGCCAATGCGTCGCAGCTGCGGCGCAATTTTGCGGGCTCGGACCTGTTGCATGTGCCCGAGGTGTACTGGGACTATTGTCGTGTGAACGTGATGGTGATGGAGCGCATTCGCGCCGTGACCATCAGCGATATGGACACGCTGCGTGCGGTAGGCGCCAACATTCCGCTGCTGGCAGCGAACGGCGTGAAAATTTTCTTCACGCAGGTGTTCCGCCATAATTTCTTTCACGCCGACATGCATCCCGGCAACATCTTCGTGCTGATCGATGATCCGGCACGGCCGCGGTACGCCGCAGTCGACTTTGGCATCGTCGGCACGCTCGATCTACGCGATCAGCAGTATCTCGCTGAGAATTTCCTTGCCGTGTTCGACCGCAACTACCGACGCGTCGCCGAGTTGCACGTCGAGTCGGGCTGGGTACCGCCCGACACCCGAGTCGATGAGATGGAGTCGGCGATCCGCACCGTGCTCGAGCCGATCTTCGATAAGCCGCTCAAGGACATCTCCTTCGGCACGATCCTGCTGCGCCTGTTCGATATTTCCCGTCGCTTCGACATGCGCATCCAGCCACAACTGATCCTGTTGCAGAAGACGCTACTCAACATCGAGGGGCTAGGACGCGATTTGCATCCGGAGCTCGACATCTGGCAAACGGCAGCACCGATCCTGCGCGAATGGATGCGCGATCGACTGAGCCCACGTGCGCAGCTACGCCAGTTCCGCGACCATCTGCCCGCCCTCGTCGAGGTCGCGCAGGCCCTGCCGCCTTTGATGAAAGTGGCGGTGCAGAAACTGCAAGACGGCCGGTTGCACATCGGCGCGCAGCCCGAAGATATCGAGCGTCTGCGCGAGGAGATCCGCGCGAGTGAACGGCGGCGCAGCAAGACATCGGTGGCGTCGGTACTGGGGCTTGGCGGCTTGCTCTGGCTAGGTCTCGGCCTCGATCCGCCGTGGCTGACGACAGTGCTCATCGTCGGTTCAGTCTTTTTATATTGGCGTAGCCGTCGCGACTGAGGCGTCGCCGGTGAAATCCCACTATCGCGTCGTCATCATCGGTGGCGGCATCGTCGGCACCAGCGTGCTGTATCACTTGGCACGCCATGGTTGGAGCGATGTGGCGCTGATCGAGCGCAGCGAACTGACCGCCGGATCAACATGGCACGCCGCAGCAGGCTTTCACGCGCTCAACGACGATCCGAACATTGCCGCTTTGCAGGGCTATACGATCGGGCTTTACGCGGACATCGAGCGCGAGAGCGGCCAGAGCGTCGGGATGCACATGACGGGCGGGGTGAGCCTCGCCGCCTCTGAAGAACGCTGGCAGATGCTCAAAGCCGAGCGTGCAATGTACGAGACGATGGACATGGAGACCGTGCTGGTGTCTCCAGAACAAATAACGGAAATGTGTCCGCTCGTTGATCCGCGTGGTCTCAAGGGCGGTCTGTTCGATGCGCATGAAGGCTATGTCGATGCACACGGCGCGACCCACGCGTTTGCCATCGCAGCTCGCAAGCGGGGCGCTGACATCATCTTGCGCAACCGCGTAACCGGCCTCACGCAACGCCCCGATGGCAGCTGGGAACTCGAGACCGAGCACGGGCGCGTCACAGCGGAGCACGTCGTCAATGCGGCGGGTCTCTGGGCGCGGCGCGTAGGCCGCATGGTCGGCGTCAATCTGCCCGTGGCGCCGATGTCGCACCATTACCTCGTCACCGATGACGTGCCGATGTTGGCGAGTCTCGGTCGCGAGTTCGTTTCAATCACCGATCTCGAGGGCTTCACCTATCTTCAGCCGCTCGGCAAAGGCGCGCTGCTGGGCGTCTACGAGCGCAATCCGCAACATTGGCGCACTGAGGGCGCACCATGGGATTACGGGATGGATCTACTACCGCCCGACGTGGAGCGCATCCTGCCTGAACTCGAGATCGGCTTTGCGCGCTTTCCGGCACTGGCCGAAGTGGGGATCAAACGCTGGGTCAATGGCGCGTTCACGTTCACGCCCGATGGCAATCCGCTCGTCGGCCCCGTACCGGGTCGACGCAACTATTGGGTCGCCTGCGGCTGCATGGGCGGGTTCTCACAAGGAGGCGCCATCGGACTCACGCTCGCGCGCTGGATGATCGACGGCGATCCGGGCTACGACATCTTCGGCATGGATGTCGCCCGTTACGGGGCGTTCGCGGCGGAGGATCGCTACCTGTGCGATATGACGCGACAGTTCTATGCGCGGCGCTTCGTGATCTCCTATCCGAACGAGGAACTGCCCGCCGGCCGACCGCTCAAGACCTCACCCGTACACGATCTGCTCGCCGCGGACGGTGCACGCTTCGGCTGCAACTGGGGCATGGAGACGCCGCAGTATTTCGTCGCGGGCGCGGCCGACGACTTCGTCGAGACGCTCACCATGCGCCGCTCGAACGCCCACGGCTTCATCGCCGACGAGGTGCGCGCGGTGCGCGAGGCGGCGGGCATGTTCGACGCATCGGTGTACGCGCGCTACGAGGTCAGCGGCCCGGGCGCGGAGGCCTGGCTCGACCGCCTGCTCGCCTGCAAGCTGCCCGCCGTCGGCCGCGTGCGCCTCGCGCCCATGCTCAGCCATGGCGGCAAGCTCATGGGCGATCTCACCGTGAGCCGCCTCGCCGCCGACCGCTTCTGGCTGATCGGCTCCTACTACCTGCAGGACTGGCACGGCCGCTGGTTCCGTGACCTATTGCCGGCGAGCGGCGTCACTCTCACCAATCTCTCCGACACTTGGACCGGTTTCGCACTTTCGGGGCCGCTCGCCCGCGAGATCGTGCAGCCGATCGTCGACCGCGATCTCTCCAACGCGGCGTTCCCCTTCATGTCCGTCGCCGAGATGACGGTCGCGACCCGCAACAAGCCGCTGACCGCAACCATCGCGCGCCTCTCACTCACCGGCGAACTCGGCTATGAACTCTATGTACCATCTTCAGATCAGCGCGCGCTGCTGCACGCGCTGATGGCAGACGACCGCGAACGCGGCCTGCGTCACGTCGGCAACCGGGCACTGGATTCTTTGCGTCTCGAGAAGAGCTACGGCATCTGGTCGACCGAGTTCACCCAGTCGACGACGCCTGGCATGTGCGGTCTCGATCGCCATATCGCCTTCGACAAGCCGGACTTCATCGGCCGCGACGGCGCACTGCGGGAGCGCGAGTCGCCCTCCTCGCGTGTGCTCGTCACGCTCGACATCGAGGCCGTAGACGCCGATGCCTCGGGCTTCGAGCCCGTGAAGGTCGACGGCCGGTTGGTCGGCTACACCACCTCGGGTGCCTACGGCCACCATGTCGGTCGCAGCCTCGCCCTCGCCTATGTCGACCGTGATGTGGTGGCGATGGACGGTGCAGCCCTCACGGTCGACGTGATCGGCGAGACGCGTGCGGCACGGCTACTGACGGTTCCCGTCTTCGACCCGAAGGGCGTGCGGATCCGGAGTTGATCGGCAGCGCGAGGTCGATGCCCTACCAACCGTGTAGCGGCACGCGGTTATCGCACCCATTACCCCGCGGAAATCACCAAGATGATTCCGTAGCGCTCCAAAACGGCCTTGGCTTCGGCAATAGACGATAACCGACTGACATTAACGTAGCGCTCTGCGGTGCTCGTATCGTGGAAGGTGGATTGCGCCGCGTCCGTCTCGCCGAGTTGATAACGGATCGTCTCGACGGCAGCAAAGATTTCACGACTGCGAGCATCGCCCGACTCATGCGCACGGTGCAGCATCCACAAAGACTCATGTAGCACGACGTTCGGTGCCGGATCGCCCCGTACGCACCGGAACTCGACCCGCCAGTACCTCCACAGATCTGGCTAAGGTGCCGCGCGTCGAGAAGCTGCGGCTCGTGCCCGTCTTGAAGTTCTGGATGTGCAGCGTGAGTTGGAACTCGTTCCCACCCATCGACGTGAAAGAGCCGTAGGCCGTGAAATCAATCTGCCGATAAACGCGTACCGCCTGATCGAGCCTCGCGGGTTTGTCCTTGGCACGACCCTCGATATAGGCAACGCGCTGTCATGGGGGCAACTACCTACCCCCAGATATCCCGAACGCAATTTCGGCGAGCGCTATCTGCCGCCGCGCAAACTCCGCAGCCAAGCGGAAGCATCCTCGCCGCGCTCAAGTACCTCGACGAGCGCAGACCCCACCACCACGCCTTCCACGTGACCCCGCAGCCGCTCGATCTGTTCGGCCGAACGAATGCCGAAACCGGCGCACACCGGCACGGGCGACACCGCGCGAACTCGCGCGAGATACTCGATCACCGACTCCGGTACCGCCACGCTCTTGCCCGTGGTGCCGGTCATGGTCACCGCATAAACAAAACCCTCGCTTGCCGCGCACACGCGCGCAAGACGCTCGGGCGTGGTGACCGGCGTGACCATCTGCACGAGCGCCACACCCTGCTGCGCCAACGCCGCCCGGAACTCATCTCCTTCGTCGAACGGCAGATCCGGCACGATGAAGCCGCAGACGCCCGCCGCGGCCGCATC
>JBJTBK010000301.1:0-2413 GCA_046091245.1 Nevskiaceae bacterium
GGGTTCGACAAGGGCAGCTTCGATCAGTGCAGCGAGGCGTGCTTCAGCATCGCGACGGTTCTGTTCCTGACTGCGCTCACCGCGCGCGATGAGCAGCACGGCCCCCTCGTCGGTCAGACGTCGACCGGCAAGCCGGCGCAGGCGGGCTTTGACCCGTTCATCGAGCAGCGCACAGCCCTCGAGATCGAAGCGCAGCTGTACCGCGCTCGAGACTTTGTTGACGTTTTGACCGCCGGGTCCTCCCGACTTGATGAATGCGATCGACAGATCGCTGTCGGGGATGAGCAGGCTACCCGCGCGTATCGGCATGATCGCCCACGGGTCCGAGTACGCGGACTTCCTGTTGCGCCACGGGAATCTTGATGCCCGCATCCTTGAAGAGCTTCCAAATGCGCCGATTGACGTCGGAGCGCACGTTATTGACGCCATTCATGGGGTCACGGATCCAGAAGCGCGCCTCCAGACGGATGCCGTAATTTTCGAAGGCCAGCAACCGCGATACGGGCTCGGGGTCGCGCAGGATACGCGGATGATCGCTCGCAGCCTTCACCAGCAACTGCAGGGCGAGCTCCGGATCATCGTCGTAGCTGATCATCACCGGCAGTCGCAGCCGCACGCGCTGATCGGAGTAGCTCCAGTTGATCACGGAGGTGGTGATCAGGCTCTGGTTCGGCACCAGCGATTCGACGCCGTCGCGATCGCGTACCACGACGTAACGACCGCGCAGCTCCTGCACCCAGCCGAAATTCTCCGACGTCGTGCCGGTGTGCTGCGTGAAGCTGATCACATCGCCCGGCTTGATGGATTTGTCCATGAGCAGTACGAAACCGCTGACGAAATTCGCGGTGATGTCACGGATGCCAAAACCCAAACCAAAGACGATCGCACCCGTCAGCACGGTCAGTGCCGTCAGATCGACGCCAGCGGCGTTGATGCCGAGCAGGATGCCTAGGCCGATGAGCAGGAAGTTGGTGAACTTCGCGATACCGACTCGGGCCGATGGTGCCAAGGACTCCAGTCGCATCACGCGCCGTTCGATGGCCTTGGAGAGCAGCGTCATCATCAAAATAAAGGCGGTGATCACCACCAAGCTCTTCAGCAGCGTCCAAAGACTGAAGACCGACTTGCCGGGCAGCAGGTCGATGGTGTCGAGGATCTGTTCGAGCCAGTCAAACCAGCCGAGCAATTCGAAGCCGAGTGCCAGCCACAGCAGGAATGTCAGGCCACTTTCGGACCTGGCGACCCAACTGTCGCTGCCGACGAGCAGCCGCATGGCATACACGCCAAGACGCACGGCGCCGAGCGCCACCACGAGTCGAAGTGCGAGTTCGAGCACGTTATCGCTCATGCCATAGCGACGCACGATGGCAAGTGCTATGGCTGTTGCGCCCGCCGCCACGACGTAGGGCGCGGCGATCACCACGGTTTCGATGAGGCGTGCGGCGAGGCTCTCGGCCGGGTTCTGCATCCGCCGCTTGAAGGCGGCGCGTACGATCCGCCCGGCGAGCACTGCCACGGCAATCGCGATGAGCACCGCCAGCACCTCGTTGAGGCCATCGCTACTCAATAATTCCGCGAGCAGATCGGTGGAGGCGAGGTTACGTGGGTCCATGCGTGCGTCCTCAGGCGTTCAGATCGGGGATCAGCGAACTGCCGTAGCGCTCGATCTGGTCCTTGAGCATCAGTTTGCGTTTTTTCAGTCGCTTGATCTGGATCTCGTCGACATGGATGTCCATCGACAGACGAGTGATTACTTCGTCGAGATCGCGATGTTCGATGCGCAACTGTCGCAGCTTCTCGACGTTGCGAAACAACTCGCGGTTCACCTTGTCGTCTTCGTCTCCGGTCATCGCAGTCGAGCCGCCACCGTCTCAAGATCGGCCGGTAGCTTAGCGAAGCGTCCGGGCGGATTCCACGGGACGGCCGGGTCATGGAAATCCGAGCCCGTCGAGGCGGCAAATCCGTAGCGGCGCGCGAGCGTGGCCAGCCGATCGAGATCGTTCGGGCTGATACCCGCGACGCCGATTTCGAGGGCGCTACCGCCCTGCGCCGCGAATTCCTCCAGCAGTCGGCGCAGCGCGCCCGAGGAGAGCCGGTAGCGATGAGGATGCGCGAGCACGACTTCGGCGCCCGCGCTGCGCAGCACGGCGAGCGTGGCCTCCAGCGTCGGCCAGTGTTCGGCGACATGCCCCGGTTTGCCGTGGCCCAGCCATTCGTCGAAGGCAGCGCCGACATCCGCACTGAAGCCCGCCTCGATCAGGGCTCGCGCCAAATGCAATCGGGTCGGGACGTGCGAGGCCGCGCAGGCGAGGGCGGCGAGTGTCCGGCCGGGCACTGGATCTCGGCCCCCGCGCGTGCCGTGCGACCGATGCGGTGCACGTAGTCGGCGCAGTCCTGCGGCAGATCGTAATTG
>JBJTBK010000302.1:0-12595 GCA_046091245.1 Nevskiaceae bacterium
GGCCGAACACCGCGCGCAGCACACCGGCACCGATCACGAGCAGCAGGAACAGCGGCCCAACCACCGAATCCCAGGGGCTCGCACTCGAGTCGCCGTTGCCGTCGCTCTTCGGCTCCGGCAAAGGCTCACCATCGACGAGCCGAATGATCCGATCAACGCCCGCCTCAACGCCCCCCGCGTAATCACCCTCGCGGAACGACGGCCGAATGACCTCGGTAATGATGCGATTCGATGCGAGATCCGTGAGCACGCCTTCGAGTCCGCGACCGACCTCGATCCGCATGCGTCGATCGTCGGTGGCGATGATCAGCAACGCGCCATCGTCCACCCCTTTGCGACCGAGCTTCCAGGCGTCGACCACGCGGATCGAATCCTGCTCGATCTCCTCGGGCCGCGTCGTCGGCACCAGCAACACCGCGATCTGCGCGCCCTTGCGTTGTTCGAACTGCGCGAGCGTGGCCTCGAGCGCCGCCTCCCGCTCGGCAGGAATGACGTCCGCAAGATCCGTGACCCGATTTTTGAGATCGGGTACGGGCTGCAACGCCTCTTGCGCCGGCGCGAGGGCGGCGACAGTGGCGAACAACAGAGCCAGCAGAGCGTGGCGCAAAGGAGCGTACGCGGTCGTTTACTTGGTCGGCGCGAAATCCACGGTCGGCGCCGCGGAGATGGCGGCCTCGTTCTCGACCGTGAAATTCGGCTTCACTTCGTAGCTGAAGACCATGGCCGTCAAGTTAGAGGGAAACTTGCGGATGGTGCCGTTGTACTCCTGCACGGCCGCGATGTAGCGATTGCGTGCCACGGTGATGCGATTCTCGGTGCCCTCGAGCTGCGCCTGCAGATCGCGGAAGTTTTGATCCGACTTCAACTGCGGATAATTTTCCGTGACCATGAGCAGACTCTTCAGCGCGGTGGTCAGATCGCCCTGTGCCGCCTGAAACTTCTGCAAGGCCTGCGGGTTGTTCAGCAACTCCGGTGTCACTTGAATGGACGTGGCCCGGGCTCGAGCCTCGGTCACGCCGACCAGCACTTTCTCTTCCTGTGCGGCGAAGCCCTTGACGGTGTTTACGAGGTTCGGGATCAGATCAGCACGGCGCTGATACTGGTTGACGACCTCCGACCACGCGGCCTTCACGGCCTCGTCCTGGGTCTGGATCGTGTTGTAGCCGCAGCCGCCGAGCAGCAGCGAGGCGACCAGCATTAATGCGGCAACGATGGATTTCATGGGTACTCCTGTTATCAGCCAACTTGATCAGCCAACCATCCCGCCCGGCGTCACCGTCACGCCGACCGGACTTAACAAATTTTCACACGATCCGCCGGCGGACGGTACAGCCGGTCGCTGGGTTGGACCGCAAACGCTTCGTAAAATTCCGTCATGTTGGTGACAACCCCGTTGCAGCGATACTCGCTGGGGCTATGCGAGTCGGTAATGAGGCGTGAGCGCAGCTCCTCATCGCGATATTTACGGCGCCAGACTTGCGCCCAGCCGAGGAAAAACCGCTGCGGCCCCGTGAAGCCATCGATCACAGGCGCCGTGCGGCCGGCGAGCGACAACTGGTAGGCCTTGTAGGCTACGGCCAACCCCGACAGATCGCCAATGTTCTCGCCGAGCGTCAGGTTGCCGTTGATGGTCCGACCTTCGATCGGCTGGTACTTCTCGTACTGCGCCACCAAGCGCCCGGCGCGCTCACGAAAACGCACGTTGTCATCGAAGCTCCACCAGTCGCGCAGATTCCCCTCGCCGTCGTAGCGTCGGCCGGAGTCGTCGAACCCATGGCTGATCTCGGGGCCGATGACCCCGCCGATACCGCCGTAAGTCACCGCATCGTCGGCCAGCGGATCAAAGAAGGGCGCACGCAGAATGGCCGCCGGAAAGACGATCTCGTTCATCGGCGGGCTGTAGTACGCGTTCACGGTCTGTGGCGTCATGAACCATTCGTCGCGATCCACCGGCTGCGACAAGCGCCGCATCTGGCGGAGAAACTCCACTTCGTTGGCGCGCTGTAGATTGCCGACTAAATCATCCCGCCCGATCTCGAGCGCTGAATAGTCACGCCACTTGTTGGGGTAGCCCACCTTGACGCTGAAGCGCGCCAATTTTTGCTTAGCCTCCGCCTTCGTCTGCGGCCCCATCCACTCCAGCGAATCGATCGACTGCTCGAACGCGCTGCGCAAATTGGCGACGAGCTCACCGATGCGCTGCCGTGCTGCGGGCGGAAAGTTCTTCTCGACGTACACACGGCCAGCGATTACACCGATGGTCCGATCAATCAGGCGCAGACCGCGGCGCCAGCGGGGCTGCTGGGCCTGCACGCCGCTGAGCGCGCGCTCACGGAACTCGAAACGAGCACGATCGAACGCCTCGGGCAGGAACGCCGCATTGGCATCGAGCAGCCGGTATCGAAAGTACTGCCGCCACACCTCGACAGGCGTCGACTGCACGAGCGGTGCCAGATCTCGAAAGTACGTCGGCTGACGGATGTCGAACTCTGCGATGGCCGCGGCCTCCGGGCCCATGCCCTCGAGGAACGCGGCCCACTCGAACTGCGGCGCTAGCTGCGCCGCCTCCGCGAGGCGGGTCTTGTTGTAAGTCTTCACCGGATCGCGGTTCTCGACGCGCGTGCAATGCAGCGAAGCGATGCGGGTCTCGAGTTGCAGGATGCTGTCAGCGGCCGCCGCGCCATCGCTACGCCCGGCGAGTTCAAATAGACGGGCGACGTAACGCTTCAGATCGGCCCGCAACGCCACATTGCGACCATCATCAGTCAGGTAGTACTCGCGATCCGGCATGCTGAGCCCGCCTTGTGACGGGCCGGCGATGTAGCGCGTGGACTGACGGCGGTCCTGCCCGACATAGGCATTGACCGGCGAGGCGACGCCAAAGCGTTGTGCACGACCAAAGTAGGCGAACACCTCGCGCGTGTTGCGTAACGAATCGATGCGAGCGAGTTCGGCAGCAAGCGGCTCGAGACCCCGCGCCTCGATCCGTGCGGTGTCCATGTAGGCGGTGTAGAGGTCACCCAATTTTTGCGCATCCGACCCCGGCGTGCGGGTGGCATCGGCTGCGGCCGCCTCGGTCAAGGCGCGCAAACTCTCGAGCGCATCGTCTTCGAGCTTGCTGAAGGTGCCGTAGTTGGAGCGGTCGGCAGGAATCTCCGTCGTTGCGAGCCAGGTGCCGCCAGCAAAGCGGTACAAGTCATCCTGCGGCCGCACGGAGCGATCAAACCCCGAGAGGTCCAGGCCAGAACGCAGTGGCGGTTCGGCCGCCCCGGCGGCAAGCGACAAAAGACTGACGAGGGTGGCGAGTAACGGTCGATGGGCGTGTTTCATGGCGCGAAGATTAACCTTTTCGCAGCGCGCGAGTATTCTGCCGCCCCCGCCACACCCTGCTCCGCCAGGCTCCGCATCGGCCCGTACCACCCATGTCCCGCTACCGCCCGCCGACGACACCCGGCTCCCGCTTCATCACGCCCGAGGGCCATGCCCGCATGACGCGCGAACTCGACGAGTTGTGGCGGGTGGAGCGGCCGCGTGTCACTCAGGCCGTGAGCGAAGCCGCCGCGCAGGGCGATCGCTCGGAGAATGCCGAGTACACCTATGGCAAACGCCGACTGCGGGAGATCGACAGCCGCGTTCGCTTTCTGCGCAAGCGCCTCGAGGGCATGGTGGTCGTCGCGCAGCCGCCCGCCGATCGCTCGCGGGTGTTCTTCGGTGCCTGGGTCACGCTGGAGGACGACAGCGGCGATGAAGCGCGTCATCGCATCGTGGGTCCTGACGAGTTCGACCTCGCGCCCGGCTACGTCAGCATGGACGCCCCGCTCGCCCGAGCGCTGCTCGGCAAGCACCTCGACGACGAAGTACGCGTGCATACGCCCGCGGGCGAGGGCACTTACGTGATTACCGACATCGAATACCCGGGCTGACCCGCAGCGGCGACGTCAACGCACGCGGATGTTCTTGAACTGCCAAGGATCGGAGTGATCGAGATCCTCGGGGAACAATCGCTCACGATCGGTGAGCGGATTCCAGTCGGTGTACTCACCCACGACCGGACCGAGGTAGGGCATGCAGATCTCGAGGTTGCGGCGGAAATCCATGTCATCCGGCTCAACGATGCCTTGACGCGGGTTTTCCATCGCCCAGATCACACCCGACAGCACGGCCACGGTGACCTGCAGACTGGTCGCGTTGTTGAAGGGGCAGAGTGTCCGCGCCTCGTCGATGCTCAGCTGCGAGCCGTACCAATAGGCGTTGCGCGCGTGGCCTGCGAGCAGCACACCGAGCTCGTCGATACCGCCCGAAGAAATCTCGTTCATCAAAATGCGCTGCGCGGGCTGCATGATGAAATTGCGCCCTACAAGCTCGTGCACCGACAGCACGGCGTCATCGCAGGGATGGTAGGCGTAGTGCACGGTGGGTCGATACAGCACCTGATCGCCCGACTTCACGCTCAGGTAGTCGGAAATGGAGATGGACTCACCGTGCGTGATCGCGAAGGCATGGAAGTGCCCCGCCTTGGGCGTCCAGGTGCGCACTTGGGTGGCGGCTCCCGGCTGGCTCAGATAAATCGAAGACCCGCGGCCGAAATCGTCGCGATGGCCATCGGCGGGGAAGTGTCGTTCGTGCGATCCCCAACCCAGTTCGCACGGTTGCGAACCCTCGCTAACGAAGCCATCGACTGACCAGGTGTTGACGAACTCACCCGGCCGTTTGCGCACGGGCGAGACCTGCGTGTCGCGTTCCGCGACGTGGATCACCTTGATGCCGAGCGTCTGGGCGAGCGCGGCCCAATCGGCACGACTCTGCGGGTTGCCCGCGGCCACGCCCGTGTCGGCTGCGAGATTGAGCAGCGCTTGCTTGACGACGTGCGACACCATGCCCGGATTGGCGCCATGCGTGAGCACGGCGGTCGGCCCCTTCTCGCGACCCTGCCGCAGGGCGAGCGCCGTTTCGCGCAGCGCATAATTGGTGCGCCGCGCTGCCGGCAGCGACTTGTCGGTGTAGCCGCCCGGCCACGGTTCGATGCAGGTATCAAGATAGAGCGCACCGCGCTCGTGACAGAACTCGATCAAGGCGCATGACGACACGTCAACCGAAACGTTGATGAGCAAATCGCCGCTCGAGAGCAGCGGCTCAAGCAGGCCGCGGAGGTTATCCACCGTCACAGCCTGTTTGATGAAGCGCACGCCGAAATGCACCGCCACCTCCGAGCCGCGTTCGTCGGCCGAGACGATGGTGATGCGCTCGGGCTGGGTGCCGATATGCCGCAGGATGAGCGGCAAGACGCCCTGACCGATGCTGCCGAAGCCGACGAAAACGATGCGGCCCGGAAATTCGACGTGAACTTTGTGTTGACTCATGATGCTCCTTCAGTGCGTGCGCCAATGCGGCGGAACAGTGCGATCGTATCCCGGCAACGCCTCGATGCGCTGCAACCACCGACCTAGCGCCGGATAATTCGTCTCGAGCGGCAGGAAACGACGGGCGAGATCCGAGGCCGTCGGCCGCAGCAAGGCGCGGCGCAGCAACTGGATGAACGGGAAAATCGCCATGTCCACCGCGCTGTAATCCTCACCCACGATCCAATCGAAACGCGATACGCGCTGTTCGATGGTGCGCGCCTCGCGTGCCACCACGTGCATCGCATCGGTCAACTGGTCGCCATCGAGTGGCGGCTCAGAGGACGGCGCACCCTCGCCCGGCAACAGCGTGCGACAGATGCCGAGGATGTGCGCCTCGGTGTAGGCCTGGAACTCGCCGATCACCCGCAAAATCACCGCCGACTCCTCGGCGGATCGGCCGAAGATCGGCGGCGGCGGATATTTCAGATCCAGATAGTGCAGCACGGCCACCGACTCGAAGACGACGTAGTCGTCGTGCTTGAGCACCGGCAAGCGCCCGCGGGGGTTCATGGCGATCATCTGCGGGGACTTCTGCTCCTGGAACGCCAGCTGCAGCAGATGGCTGCGGTACTCGAGCCGCTTGTGCTCAAGCGCCAGCAGTACCCTCCAGGAGTACGGACTGCCACTTCCCCAATACACGTCGATCGTCATCGAAGGATTGTAACTGCAACGCTCTGGCCGGAGAATTCGCGCCTTGTGAAGACGGGGACCCTGGGATGATCTATTCGACCTTGATCGACGCCGACACGCTGGCCGCCCATCTGCATGACTCGCGCTGGGTGTTGCTCGACTGCCGGTTCGACCTTACCGATGCCGCTGCCGGGGAGAGGGCGTATACGGCTGCGCACATCGCGGGCGCCCGCTATGCCCACCTCGACCGCGATCTGGCAGCACCGCAGACCGCCACATCAGGCCGGCATCCGCTGCCCGACCCGGCCGACTTCGCGCGACGCGCGGGGGCCTGGGGCATCGATGCAGCCACCCAAGTCGTTGCCTACGATCAAGGCAACAGTTTCTACGCCGCCAGAGCCTGGTGGCTCTTCCGCTGGCTCGGGCACGAGCGCGTGGCCGTGCTCGATGGCGGTCTTGGCGCCTGGACGCAGGGCGGCCGCCCGCTGAGCGATGCGACACCACGCATCGAACCGCGCGGGTTCATTGCCCGCCCCGACCCGCGGCGGGTGGCTGACATAGATGAAGTGCTCCGCCACCTCGGCAACCCGGCCGTGCGTCTCGTCGATGCACGCAGCGCAGAGCGCTACGCCGGTGGCAGCGAATCGATCGACCCGATCAGCGGTCACGTGCCCGGTGCTGTGAGCCACCATTACGCCCGCAACCTGGATGCCGCCGGCCTCATGCGCCCGATCGATGCGCTGCGCAGCGAGTGGACGGGGACGCTCGGCGATGTGCCGGCCGAGCAGATGATCGCGATGTGCGGCTCCGGCGTCAGCGCCTGCGTCAATCTACTTGCCATGGAGCACGCGGGAATTCGCGGCGAAAGGCTGTACCCTGGTTCGTGGAGCGAGTGGATTCGCGACCCCAGTCGCAGCGTGGCGCGGGGTAACACACCGTGATCGTGCCGCCGTGGAGCGTGGGCGAGTCGCTCGATCTTTATCACCTGCCCGCCTGGGGCCAAGGTTACTTCGGCATCAACGAGGCGGGTCACGTCGTGGTGCGCCCCGAGCAAGTTCCGGGTCGCGAGATCGACCTGTACGAGGTGGTGCAGGGCCTGAAACAACGTGAACTGACCACGCCGGTCGTGGTGCGTTTTTCCGGAATTCTCGCGCATCGCTTGAAGCAACTGAACGACGCTTTCGCGCGGGCCATCAGCGAGAACGACTACCGCAACCGCTACTCGGCGGTGTTCCCGATCAAGGTGAACCAGCAACGCCTCGTGGTGCAGGAGGTCTACCGCTACGGCGCAGACTTCGGCTTCGGACTCGAAGCCGGCAGCACGCCTGAGCTGCTCGCCGTGATGGCGATGACCGAGAATTCACCGGATCGCCTGATCGTCTGCAACGGCTTCAAGGACGACAGCTACATCGAAACGGCGATGCTCGCCACCAAGCTCGGCCGAACCATTGTGCCAGTGGTGGAAAACTTCGCCGAGCTCGGGCTCATCATCAAGCACGCGCGCGCCCTCAACGTGCGGCCGCGCATCGGCATCCGCGTCAAGCTCGCGAGCGAGGGCTCGGGTCGATGGCGCGATTCGGCGGGCGAGAAATCCAAGTTTGGCCTCTTCATCACCGAGATCCTCGAAGCGGTCGAAGTGCTGCGACGCGAGAACATGCTCGACTGCCTCAAGCTCGTGCACTGCCATCCGGGCAGCCAGCTGCAGGACATTCGGCGCGTGAAGGATGCGATCAACGAGCTCGCCCACGTCTATGCGGAACTGAAACTGCTCGGTGCGGGCCTCGAATACATCGACGTCGGGGGTGGCCTCGGCGTCGACTACGATGGCTCGGGCACCAACTACTCCTCCTCGATGAACTACAGAATCGAGGAATACGCCAACGACGTCGTGTATCGCGTGGCGAGCGTATGCAACGCGCGCGGCATCGAGCACCCGCTCATCGTCAGCGAGTCGGGCCGGGCGATCGCGGCGCATCACAGCGTACTGATCTTCAACACCCTCGGTTCCTCGGCGCTCGATAAATTCCGCGTCAGTGGCCGCGAGGACGAAGAATACGCAGGGCGCACGCTGCCGCAGCCCGTACAAGATCTGCTCGGTGCATATCGCGAGGTCAGCGAGCGGCGGCTCGTCGAGTGCTGGCACGATGCGCTCACCGCGCGCGAGCAGTGTCTGCAGATGTTCAACCTCGGACTGTTGTCGCTCGAGTTCCGCGGCCTTGCCGAACGCCTGTACTGGGCGACCTGCGCGAAAGTTCGCGATTACTGTCGCAAGCTCGACGAAGTGCCCGAAGAACTCGAGGGCATCGAGTCGATTCTGTCCGTCATATACTTCTGCAACATGTCAGTGTTCCAGTCACTGCCGGACAGTTGGGCGATCGATCAGCTGTTTCCGATCCTGCCGATTCACCGCCTCGACGAATGCCCCACCCGGCGCGCCGTACTCGCCGACATCACCTGCGACTCGGACGGCAAGATCGACCACTTCGTCAGTCATCGTGAGGTCAAGCGCACCCTTGAACTGCACGACATCGCCGAAGGGGACGAGTATTACCTCGCGGCTTTCTTGGTCGGTGCGTATCAGGAGACCTTGGGCGATCTGCACAATCTCTTCGGCGATACCCACGTCGTGCACATTCGCCTCGAGGATGACGGCAAGTGGTGGATCGACGAAGTGGTGATGGGTGATACCGCCAACAAGGTGCTCGAATACATGGAGTACGACGTCGCGGAGCTCTATCCGGCGCTCGCGCGGGACTGCGAGCGCGCGATCCGCGAGGGCCGCATGACGGTCGCCGAGAGTCAGGCGCTCAAGCGCTTCTACGAAGGCGAGCTCAACGGGTATGCTTACCTCGAATGAACGCCGTCCTCGACACCCTGCGTGACGACACCCGACCGCCGCCGCTGCAGGTCGAAGAAAGCCGCGACTTTCGCAGTTACCACACCTTCCTGCGCGCGGCGCGCAATTACATGGAAGGGCCGTTGGTCGCGCAGATGCACGATGCGTACGAAGCGGCGATCGAGAGCACGCCCGCGGAAGCACGGCCCGCCGCCGGAGATTGGCGCGGCGTCGAGGCGGTCCTCGATGGCACGACCGAGTTCCAGTTTTATTGCTGGGCTTATCGCAATCTGCAGCGTTTCAAGTACCACCGACCCTCGCTAGGCATCTTCGCCGCCCTGGACGCCCAACGCGAGCGGCTGGTCGCCGAGCTCGAGGCGACCGCCACAACGGCCGCCCCGGATGAACTGCGACTCAACCCCGCGCTGTCGTTGCCCGAATACTTCCGCTTCGTCCCCTTTCATCAGCACACCGGCGGCGTCGCCCACGACGCACTCGACGGTCTCGCCTATGAAATCGGCCGACGCACGACCGTTCCGGCTCACGCGGATCCGAATGGCATCTACCGCATCCTCTTCGAGGCACTGCCGCAGCGGCAGTGGTCGCGGGTGCTCGATTGGGGCACGGGGCATGGCGCAGCGCTCACCACTTGGCAGCAGCTGCATCCGGAGTCGGAATGCCATGGCGTCGACTTATCGGCGCCGTGTCTGAAGGTCGCACACCGCCGCGCTCGCGAGCAGGGCTTTCGGTTCCACCTCTCGCAGCAGGATCTCGAGCATCTCGACTACGCGAATGACAGTTTCGATCTGATCTTCTTCAACTTCATGCTGCACGAGTTGCCGCCCGCACACACGCCGGCGCTGCTCGCCGAGGCGGCGCGGGTGCTCAAGCCTGGCGGTCTGTTCGCTGGGCACGAGTTCCACCTGCGCCCGGGCGATGACTTCCAGAACGTGCTGCAGCGTACCCACGCCTGGACGAACAACGAAACCTATGCGACCCCGTGGTACGACTCGCCGATCGCCGACTGGGCGCTCGCCGCAGGGTTCTCCAAAGTCAGCATCACGCCGTTCGAGCGACTGAACCGATCGGTGAAACGTCCTGGACGGACACCGATCAACGCGAATTATTGGAACCTCTACGTGTTCGAGAAATGAGCGAGCGCAACGCCGCATTGCAGGGTCCGATTACGGATGTCGAGCCGGACTTCCTCGCCGCACTGCCGATGGACAATGCGGTGGGCGCCATCATGGCCTTGACCGCGGAGCTCTACGTCGTGCGCGAGCGCCTCGCCACGCTTGAGGCGGAACTCACTGCCCGACAGGTACTCCCCGCCGAGGCGGTCGAGCGTCACCGTGATACGCCGGCCGAAGCCGAGGCGCGCGCGGCCGATCTCGCTGCCTTCACGGCACGCGTACTGGCCGAACTCACTCGCAATCGTGTGCCGGTGTCGCGCATCCATCCCGAAGTCGTCAAATACCTCAATCGATCCGCAGGAGACAGACCGTCATGAGCCGATCCTGGAACGTTCGTCCGCTCGCCGCCGCTGTGATGCTGCTCGGCAGTGCCGCCGCACTGGCCGCGAACAAAGCCAAGCCCATCGACCTCGGCACCCCTGAAGGCGCCAACCTCGCGGCCCGCAAGATACAGTGCTCGGCCAACGACAACGTGCCGACGATCTACTATTTCCACGGTGAAGCCTTCAGCCGCGTGCCCGGCGAGCGCGATCGCAAGCTGTTCGATGTGGAGGGCTACAACGTCCGCCAGTGCGTGACGGTCAATGATCCGGTGCGCGGTGCTGGCTGGCGCCTCATCTCACGCGAACTGCTGCTGTACGTCGACCCGACGACCGATGAGTTGCTGCGCGAATGGAAGAACCCGTGGACCGGCCAGACGGTCAAAGTTCTGCAGACGGCCAACGACCCGGTGAACCAACGCCCCGTATTTGCCAAGGCCGCCGATGGCACGCCGGCAAAGTGGCCAGGCACCATCTCGGGCGACACCTGGTGGAACACCATCACGGTGCCGCTGTTCTACATCAACCCGCTCGGCGGCGAGTACCAAAAGAACGTGGGCGGCTACTACCACGCCACCGAAATGTTCAATTTCTTCGGCAAGGTCAGCGAACTCGTCGATCCGAAGAACGCCAATCCCGCGATCGAGGTAGGTTGGGTGCGCCTCGCCGACTGGCTGCCCTGGATGGAAATGAGCGGCCGCGCCGGCATCATCTACATCCATGCCGCGGGCCGGAAACTCGACTCGTACGAGCAACTGTCGCCGGTGCTGCGCAAAGCCATCGAGACCGAATATCCCGAATACCGCAATCCGCCCCCGGGCGACGACAGTCGCGAAAATGAGACGAGCTGGACCTACTTCAAGAAAAAGGTGCCGCCCACGACACCCGGTAAAAAATAGCGCGAGACCCCCCCGTTTACTTGCCGTCAAATTCGGTAGTAGCATCGGGCAAGTGTGATGAGCCCACCCAAAGTGAGACGGTTGAATGACCACCATTTACGTAGGCAACTTGCCCTTCTCTGCGAATGAAGCCGATGTCCGTGTGCTCTTCGAGCGCTACGGCAAAGTCGACTCGGTCAAGCTCGTTAACGATCGCGAAACCGGTCGTCCGCGCGGCTTCGGCTTTGTCGACATGCCTGCTGCGGAAGCGCAGGCGGCCATCGCGGCCCTCAACGGCTACGACATGAACGGTCGTGCCCTGCGCATCAATGAAGCGCAGGAGCGCGCCCCGCGTCCGCCCCGCTCCGGTGGGGGTGGCTATGGCGGCGGCGGTGGCGGATACGGCGGCGGCGGCTACGGCCGTCGCTGACCGACGATTACCCCTGCGCGCAGCGTGCGCGCGAGCCACCTGACGCAGGGTCGTCCATGAGTTCATCCCGCAGGCCTCGCCGGTACAAGGCGCAACCGCGCGTGGCCGTCGCGCTAAAACTACCGATCCCGAAGCGCGATGCGCTCGATCCGGATCTGCGCAAATACTTTGCCGTCTGCGAGGAAAAACTCGGCTTCCTGCCCAACGTGCTGAAGGTCTACAGCTTCGATCAAACGAAGCTGCGCGCCTTCATCGGCATGTACAACGACTTGATGCTCGGTGCCTCGCGTCTGAGACCGCTCGAGCGAGAGATGATCGCGGTCGTCGTCTCCTCGGCCAACCGCTGCTACTACTGCCTGACGGCACACGGCCAGGCGGTGCGTGAGATGTACGGTGACCCCTCGCTCGGCGAGGCGCTCGTGATGAACTATCGCATCGCCCGCCTGCCGCCCCGGCAGCGTGCAATGCTCGACTTCGCGCACCAACTCACTGTCGATCCTACAGCCGATGCCGCCCCGGCACGCGAGCGCCTGCGCAAAGCGGGATTCAGCGATCGGGACGTGTGGGACATCATCTCGGTCACGGCTTTTTTCAATATGACCAATCGCCTCGCGGCCGCCACCGACATGATGCCGAACGAGGAATACCTTGCTGCCTCGCGCTGAAGGCTGATGCTGGTCCGCTCGCGCGAAGTGTTCTCGGGCCGCGTCACGCGCCTGACCGTCGACACCGTCGATCTACCCAACGGCCATCGCGCCGACCTCGAAGTGCTGCACCATCCGGGTGGCGCCGCCGTGGTCGCTATCGATAGCGAGCAGCGGGTCTGCCTGCTGCGCCAGTACCGACACGCCGCAGGCGGGTACGTCATCGAGTTGCCTGCGGGGCGCGTGGAGCCCGCCGAGCCGC
>JBJTBK010000303.1:0-2629 GCA_046091245.1 Nevskiaceae bacterium
CTGACGTACCCGCAACTCGCGGCCGCCGACATCAACCCCTGGCTCAACCCGGCCGACGCCGCGCGTAAGGGAATCGTCCTCGAGACGCACGCCGAACGCACCGCGACCCAATGGCGAGAAGGACTCGCGCAGTGGCAGCAAGGGCCCGAGCGGATTGCACGCCTGCGCGATGCCGTCGACATCAACCTTTACACGCCAGGCGCCACCACGGGCGTACCGCTGTCGGTGCTGCGCTCGTTCACCCCACCTGCCGCCGAAACACTGGCCGACGCCACGGCGCTGCGCGAGCGCACGGGGGCGGTGGTCTCGGGGCTGCTGTCACTCCTCGGTCGCGAAGCCGACCCGCTGCAGAGCCGTGAGTACATCCTGCTTGCCGCAATACTCGAAACGGCGTGGCGTGACGGTCGAGCACCCGATCTGACGGCGCTGATCCATGGCGTGCAAAAGCCGCCGTTCGATACGGTCGGCGCCTTCGATCTAGAGACCTTCTTCCCCGCCAAGGATCGGCTCACGCTCGCCATGGCGATCAACAATCTGATGGCATCGCCCGGGTTTTCGACCTGGCTGCAGGGCGAGCCGCTTGATGCGGCGCGCCTACTCGACTCGCCGAGTGGCAAACCTCGACTGTCGATCATCTCGATCGCACACCTCGGCGATGCGGAGCGGATGTTCGTCGTCACGCTGCTACTCACTGAAATCACCGCATGGATGCGCACGCAGCCCGGCAGCTCCAGTCTGCGTGCGATCCTCTACATGGATGAGATCTTCGGCTACTTCCCGCCGGGCGCCAACCCGCCTTCGAAGACCCTCATGCTCACGCTGCTCAAACAGGGTCGCGCCTTCGGTCTCGGCTGCGTGCTCGCCACGCAGAACCCGGTTGATCTCGACTACAAGGGTCTGGGTAACTGCGGCACGTGGTTCATTGGCCGACTGCAAACAGAGCGCGACAAGCTGCGAGTAATCGAAGGGCTCAATAGCGCACTGGCCGCGGCCGGTGGCCTCGATCGCAGCACGATCGATCACTGGCTCTCAACGCTCGCGCCTCGAAGCTTTTTGCTGCGCAACATCCACGAAGATGCGCCCTGCCTCATGCAGAGTCGCTGGGCACTGTCGTTTCTGCGCGGACCACTGACTGGTAACGAAATCAGCCGCGTCATGGCGACGCAGCGCAGCGGAGTTGCCGCGACGTCTCTGACAGCCGCTACGTCTGTGCCTCAGCCCGCGACGTCTGCGCCGCAGCCCGCTGCGGCTACGGACGAGCCACGCCGCGGTGCGGGCCGCCCGCTGCTGCCTGCCGGCATCCGCGAGTATTTCCTCGACGTAAACGGCGCCGGCGGCGCCGACTCGGGCGCCGCGCAATACCGGCCGCAGATTCTCGGCAAGGCTCGTCTGCATTACCTTGACTCGAAACTCGGTATTGACCAATGGCTCGATGCCGTATGGATCGCACCACTTGATACTGACGCCAACGAAGTATTGTGGCGCGAGGGCCTCGCTCAAGATGCATCGCAGATGCGTCTTGGCACACAACCGCAGGCCGATGCGTCGTTTGCCTCAGCACCGGGATCCATCTTGCGCGCCGCCCACTACGCGCGCTGGTCGAAGTCCTTCACGCTGCACCTGCAGGAACATGAGCGCTACAACGCATGGTTCTGCGAGCTGCTCAAGCTTGTCTCTGCACCAGGCGAAACTGAAGCGCAGTTTCGTCAACGGCTGATGCAGCCCTTGCGCGAAAAGCGCGACGAACTCGTCGATGCCTTACGACGCAAATACGCCCCGAAGTTGCTCGCGCTGCAGGACCGGGTGACCCGTGCGGAAGATCGACTGCGCCGCGAGCAAGATCAACTCCAGCAGCAGAAACTCGGTACGGCACTCTCGGTCGGTGCGTCCATACTCGGCGCCATGCTCGGTCGCAAGGTGCTCTCGTCGGGCAACCTCGGGCGCGCCGCGTCCGCCGCACGTTCGGCGAGTCGCATCGGCCGGGAGTCGGGTGATGTGCAACGCGCAGACGAGACGCTCGAAGAACTTCGCCAACGCTGGCTAACGCTACAGGAGGAATGCGAGGCGGAGATCGCGGTTCTCAGCGCCTCGGTCGATGCCGAGACCTTGGCGCTGCGTGAGATCGCACTCGCTCCACGCAAGTCCGATCTCGTGGTGGGCGAGGTGGCGCTGGTCTGGATATCCGGGTCGATAGCCTGATTGCCCGTATAATCCGCGCAATGAAACGACTGCTGTTTTTGGGGCTGTGTGCACTCATGAGTTCCTGCACCCGAACTGACCCGACTCCCCCTGCTTTGCAGGAGGGAACTTGGCGCGCCGTATTGCAGGTACCCGGCGGCGAATTGCCTTTCACGTTCGAGGTGAGTACGGCCAACGATGCGCCCGTCATCACGCTCATCAACGGACCGGATCGGGTGGCTATCACGGAAGTGAAGTGGCAAGAGACCGAAATAACACTACGCCTGCGGGTGTTTGAGAATCGCATCGTCGCGACACTCGATGGCGATCACCTGCGTGGCACGCTCACCATGATCAAGGCCAAGGGTGCGCACCAGCAAATCCCCTTCACGGCGAAATTCGGCGAAACCTGGCGCTTCAGTCGCGAGGCCGCCGCAACCGCGACAACGCC
>JBJTBK010000304.1:0-3232 GCA_046091245.1 Nevskiaceae bacterium
CGGCTGACGCCGCCCTGCGGCTAGTCGGGCTGGGTGAGCGATTGACGCACTTTCCGTCGCAGCTCACCGGTGGCGACCAGCAGCGCGTGGCCATCGCCCGCGCTATCGCCAAACGCCCCGCCGTGCTGCTGTGCGATGAACCGACCGGCGCACTCGATGTGGCCACAGGCATTCGCGTGCTCGAATCACTGCTCGAGATCACTACGCGCCTCGGCACCACCACCTTGCTCATCACCCATAACGCCGACATTGCGCGCATCGGCGATCGGGTCGTACGTTTTGCCGATGGCCTCATCCGCTCGATCGAGGTGAACCCCGAGCGCATGCCGCCCTCGAGTCTGCGTTGGTGAGCGAGAGGCGGCGCAGGGTGTTGCACCTCGCACCGCTCGATCGCAAAGTGCTGCGCGACCTCAGGCGCCTGTGGCTGCAAGCCCTCGCGGTCGGCACCGTGCTCGGCTGCGGTATTGCACTGTTTGTCATGGCCACCGGCATGTACGCCTCGCTCGAGCGCGCACGTGATCGCTACTACGCCACCTCGCTCATGGCCGATCTCGCCGGTGGGCTCGTGAGAGCCCCCGAGCGTGTCGGCCGCGAACTCGCGACCATCGAAGGGGTCGCCGCGATCGAGACACGGGTGTCGGGCATCGGCTTGCTGAGCCTCACCGGGGTGACCGAGCCTGTCTCGGCGCGGCTCGTCTCGCTACCGGCGGATCGTCGCCCGCGGGTGAATGATCTCGTGCTGCTCGCGGGTCAGTGGCCGCGCGCCACCCGCTACGATGAGATCTTGTTGAGCGAGGCCTTCGCCGAGGTCCATCAACTCGCTCCGGGTGCGCGCATCCCGGTGCTCATCCGCGGCCAACGCAAGACGCTCACGGTGACCGGCATCGCGAGCAGCCCCGAGTTTGTGTTCGCCGTGGCGCCGGGCGACATCCTTCCCGAGCCGAGTCGGTTCGGTGTGATCTGGATGGGTCGGGAGGCGCTCGGGCGTGCACTCGATCTCGACGGTGCCTTCAACGATGTCGTGCTGCGCCTGACGCCCACGGTCGATCGTCCACGGTTGATCGCCGATATCGATCGGCGACTTGCGCCGCATGGCGGGCGCGGTCTTTACGGCCGCGATCGCATGCTCTCGGCGCGGTATCTGTCCGATGAGCTCTCGCAGCTGCGCACGCTCGCCAGTATCTTGCCGCCGCTTTTTGTGCTGGTGGCTGTGTTCTTGTTGAATGTCACCGTGAGCCGACTGGTCGCGACCGAGCGCGCCAACATCGGCCTCTTCAAAGCCTTCGGCTACGACAATCGCGCCATCGGTCTGCACTACATCAAGTTCGCGCTGTCGTTTTGCCTCGCGGGCGGACTCGTGGGCACGGCCTTTGGCCAATACCTCGGCGGTTACATGGCCGAGGTGTATCGCAGCGTATATCGACTGCCCGAGTTGCCCTTCGAAGCAGGCGTCGGCGTCTATCCGGCAGCGCTGCTGGTCAGCTTGTTGGCCGCAGTCCTCGGTGCTGTGTCGGCGGTGGGTCGGGCGGCGCGGCTCGCGCCTGCGGCAGCGCTCTCGCCGCCAGCACCCACGCGCTTTGCGCGCTTGTCCGAGCGACTCGAAGCACGCGTCGCGCGACTCGATGCACGACTACGCATGCTGGTGCGACGCGTCGTGCGCTTCCCGCGTCGCTCCGCCACCACGGTGGGTGGGCTTGCACTGTCGCTCGCCTTGCTCGTGATGTCCGAGCACTTTCCGATCGCGATCGATCGGATCATCGATGTGAACTTTGGCATTACCCAGCGCATGGACGTGACGCTGGCCTTCGCCGAACGCGAACGTGCCGAAGTATTGCGTGAGGTGGCGCGATTGCCGGGTGTGCGCGAGGTTGAGCCTCTGCGCACCGCGGAGGTGATTTTGAGTGCGGGGACGCGTCGTGAGCGCGAGGCGATACTGGGGATTCCCGCCGGTGCAACGCTCAATCGAGTCATCGGTACCGATCTGCGGGTCGTCGACCCGCAACCGCAAGGACTGACGCTCTCGACGGGGCTCGCCCGCAAACTCGGCGTTGAGGTCGGCGATCGGGTGCGCGTCGAGGCCACCGATGGGCGCCGCGTGCGCAGCGAAGTCACGGTGATTGCGATCGTGCAACCGTTTCTCGGGATGCCCGCCTACATGGAACAGCAGGCGCTCGGTCGGCTGCTGCGCGAACCGGGGCGTATCGACTCGGCGTACCTGCTCATTGATGCCGCCTCGCGCGATGCACTCAGTCGCCGTTTGCAGGACATTCCCGCCATTGTGGGCGTGACCTATGCCGACAAGGCCGAGCGATCGCTCCGCAATCTCTTTGATCAGGGCGCTGGATTTTTCTCGTATATGTTCTTGCTGTTCTCGCTCGTCATGGCGGCGGGCGTTGCGTTCTCCGCGGCGCGCGTCACCTTGGGTGAGCAGGAGCGGGACCTGGCGACGCTGCGGGTCATTGGTTTTCGCCGCGGCGAGGCCTCTTGGGTGCTGCTTGGGGAACTTGCGCTTTGGCGGGTGGTGGCACGGCCAATCGGTCTGTTGGCCGCCGCCGGCCTTTCCGCCTGGATGATGGAGCAGTTCGAGACCGAGCTCTTCTCCTTCCCGTTTGTGTTCGACCTGCCGACCTACGCCCGGGCGGCGTTGTTTGTCACCGGTGCGGTGGTGGTCGCGGCGCTGTGGGTTCGGCGCGATGTGGATCGACTGGACCTTGTCGCCGTGTTGAAATCACGCGAGTGAGAGAATCGCTGTATGTCGCAATCGCCTGAACTACACCGCCGCCGTCGCGCGCGCCTTTGGACCGTGCTCGCCGCGGTGGGCTTTGCGCTGCTGCTCGCGCTCGCCTTGTGGCCCGAGCGCATCGAAGTGTCGACGGCTAAAGTCGATCGTGGACTCGTGCGCACGACGCTCATCGATGAGGGTCGCACCCGCATGCGCGAGGTGTACGTGGTCAGCGCGCCCTTCGGTGGTCGAGTGTTGCGCGTTGCCGTGGAACCGGGCGATGTGGTGCGTGCGGGTGAGCCCCTCGCGCGCATGACGCGCAGCAGTGCGGGCTTTCTCGACCCGCGCCTCGAAGCCGAAGCGCGCGCCGCCGTGACCGCAGCGCTCGCCCGTTAACGTGCCGCCACCGCCGAGCGCGACCTCGCCGTGAGCGAAGCCGCGCGGGCGCGCCAACTGGCGGCGACCCGGCTGATCGCTGACACTGCACGCGATGCGGCCATTGCCCGCGAG
>JBJTBK010000305.1:0-11342 GCA_046091245.1 Nevskiaceae bacterium
CTCCGGCCAGTCGATCACCCCCAGCCCCCCCGGCCGATCGAAGTCGGCAAGGCCGAGCGCCTGCAGTTCGGAGGGGCCCGCAAGGCGATACAAGTAGAGGTGCAGCACCTCCCAAGTCGGCAGCGCATAGGTTTCGAGCAGGCTGTAGGTGGGGCTGCGCACCGACCCACGCCCCCCGAGCGCGCGCACCAAACCGCGAACGAGCGTCGTTTTGCCGGCTCCGAGATCACCATGCAAATGCACCCGCCACGCGCCCTCGGTCGAGACACTCGGCAAGGCCTGCGCGATGCGCGCGCCGAGTTCGACGGTCGCGGCCTCATCAGCAAGGGTCAAGTCCAAGGATGAGATGCCGGCCAATCAGTACGCCCCTTCGCGCAGCATTTGCGCACACTGCGGTGGCAGATCCGAGGCGCGAAGACCCCGCGACGCTCCCGCAGCGAGACGCTCTGCGGCCACCGCGTGCCACCAAACCCCGGCACGAGCCGCTGCGGACGCCTTGATGCCTTGAGCCCAGAGCGCTGCGATCACGCCCGTCAACACATCACCGGTTCCCGCTACGGCGAGCGCTGGGGTGCCTCGATCACAGATCGACGGCACGGCGTCCGCCTCACCCACCAAACAGCCCGCACCTTTCAGCACCACCGTGCCGCCGCAACAGTCGATGAGGCCCCGCAGTGCCTTCATTCGGTCGGACTGCACAGTCGCGGTGTCGATCTGCAGCAGACGGGCAGCTTCGCCGGGGTGAGGCGTCCAAATAAACCCTGCGTGATGAATCGACGCACCGCGAGCTCGTCTCATCGCGAGAATATTGAGCGCATCAGCATCGACGACGCTCGGCCGCGCCGCCGCGAGCGCCACATCCAGCATCGCTTCAGCCCAGGCGTCGCGCCCTAGCCCCGGACCGATGACGAGCACATCCGCCGACTGGAGTAGAGAGCCGAGCTCTCGAGGCATCGCCACGGCCCGCGTCATCAGCTCAGGGGACCCCGCCGTGATGGCAGCCACCGACTCCGGTGCCGTACAGACCGTGACACGACCCGCACCTGCGCACAGTGCCGCTTCGCCAGCGAGGCGGGCAGCCCCGGCCATGCCGGCGCCCCCGCCCAGCACCATGACGTGACCGGCGGAGCCTTTGTGCGCATCGCGAGGACGGCGCGGCAGAGCGGCCCTCAGACTCTGTGCAGAAATTCGCTCGAGCACGGAATTCCCGGCCACCGCAGTGTCGACTGCCAAGTTCTCGAGGACGACAACCCCCGCGTGCGCGGGTCCTGCGTTGATCCAAAGTCCGAGTTTGCGAGCGATAAAGGTCACCGTGAGATCCGCCCGTACGGCGATGTCGGATACGAGGCCCGTGTCGGCCGAGAGCCCTGAGGGGACATCGAGTGACAACACGGGGCGACCTGCGGCACAAATCGCGCCGATGCCGCGCAGACTGTCGGCGCGCAACGGGCCCGAGTAGCCGATGCCGAGCACGGCATCCACGAGTACGTCGAATGGCGCGAGCACAGCGGGCTGCTCGAGCGCCTGCAAGGACTGCGGCAGGATCCCGGCACTGCGACAGTCCGCGGCAGCCCGCACCGCATCCCCCTGCAAGAGGCTCGGATCAACGACCGAGAACACCTCGACGCGAAATCCTTGAGCCTGCGCGAGGCGCGCGAGAACGTAGCCGTCACCGCCATTGTTGCCGCCGCCGCAGACAACGGCGAGCTCCCGAGCCGCGGACCATGCCGCCCGTAGCCGACGCAAGGCTGCGGCCGCAGCGCGTTCCATCAGGGTGTATCCAGGCACCCCCTGCACGTCGATCGCGTGTCGATCGCAAGCACGCACCTGCGCGGCCAGGTACAGCCCGTCGGGTGTAGGCATGCCACCAGTATACTGGGAGCATGGCCGACGCCGTCGACATGCAGACACTCAGGCAGGAGCTCGAGGGCTGGGCGGCACAACTCGGTTTTGCGGCGGTCGGCGTGGCGCACGTCGAGTTACCGGAGGATGAGCAGCACCTGTTGCGTTGGCTCGACGCCGGTTACCACGGTGAGATGCACTACATGTCGCGGCATGGTCGGCGTCGCGCACGCCCCGCCGAGCTCAAGCCTGGCACCCTTCGCTCCATCAGCGTTCGTATGGATTACTGGCCGGACGAAGCGGCCGACGCCCTGGCAACGCTTGCCGATCCGCAGCGCGCGTACGTGTCGCGCTACGCGCTCGGTCGCGACTATCACAAGCTCATGCGCAATGCGTTGCAGCGGCTCGCTGATCACATGGTCGAACGCATCGGCCCCTGTGGCTATCGCGTGTTCGTCGACTCGGGTCCGGTGCTCGAAAAAGCGTTGGCGCGTAACGCAGGGCTCGGGTGGATCGGCAAGCACACCAACCTCATCGCCCGCGAAGCCGGGTCGTGGTTTTTTTTGGGCGAATTGCTGACCGACCTAACCCTGCCCGCCGATGCGCCCGCAGCGAGCCACTGCGGCAGTTGCACGGCCTGCCTTCCGGCCTGCCCCACCCAAGCGATCGTCGCGCCGTACCAACTCGATGCCAGGCGCTGCATCTCCTACCTCACCATCGAACTGGCGGGGTCGATCCCGGAGTCCTTACGCCCATTGATTGGCAACCGCATCTACGGCTGCGACGACTGTCAACTCGTGTGTCCTTGGAACAAGTTCGCCGAGGCAGCCTCGCACCCGCAATTACGCGCGGTCAGAAATGCCCTCGATACGGCGAAGTTGATCGAACTCTTCGGCTGGAGCGCCGAGGAGTTCGAGTTGCGATTGCGCGGCTCGGCGATCCGACGCATCGGTCACGAGCGGTGGATACGCAATATCGCCGTAGCGCTCGGCAACTGCACCGATACCGAAGCCATGAATGCAGGGAGTGCGCGGCAACCCTCAGCCACCCCGCTCGCGGTGATCACCGCCTTGCGCTCAAGAGAAAATGACGAAAGCCCCATCGTTCGGGAACATGTCCGCTGGGCATTGCAGCGACACGGCGTCGGTGTTTAACGCGCGCGGTTAAAGGCCGCACCGCGTGGTCGATCAGGTCAAATTCACCTGCAGGTTGTCAATCAGTCGAGCACGCCCGAGTCGCGCGGCGACCAGAATAACCATCTGCTCGGTCGACAAACTCGGCGCATGCAGGGTCTCTGCACTACGCACCGAAAAATACTCGACATTGAAGCCCTGCTCCTTGAGCGCCGCCCGACTCTCAGCCTCATGGCGTGCGATGTCCTCGCGGGAGTCCTGACCTGCCTTGAGCAGTTCTGCGACCCGAACCAACTCACGATACAAGCCCGGTGCCAACGCACGCTCGTCGGGCAGCAGGTACTGATTTCGCGAACTGAGCGCCAGCCCGTCCGGCGCGCGCACGGTAGGCGCTCCGATGACCTCCACCGGGATCTGCAAGTCCGCCACCATCCGTCGGATCACCGCGAGTTGCTGGAAGTCCTTCTCGCCGAAAATCGCCATGTTCGGCTGCACGATGTTGAAGAGTCGAGCGACGACGCTCGCCACGCCCGCGAAGTGCCCCGGCCGAAAGGCGCCACAAAGAATATCCGTGAGTCCCGGCACATCGATGCGCGTGGCATTGAGATGCCCGAGAGGATAAATTTCTTTGACATCGGGCTCGAACAGCACATCGCACCCCGCAGCCGTCAATAACTCGCTGTCACGTGCGGGTGTGCGCGGATAGTGGTTGAAGTCCTCGTTGGGCCCGAATTGCATCGGGTTGACGAAGGTGCTCGAGACGACTCGCTTGGCTTTCTTGCGCGCCAGCCGGAGCAGCGCCATGTGCCCGTCGTGCAGGTTGCCCATAGTCGGCACAAAGGCGACAGGCTGACCGGACGCGCGCCATTCCGCCACTGCGCGGCGGACCGCAACGACGGTTCCCACCCTCTCCATGGGAATCCATACTAGCCCACACCGCCCGACAAAAGCGAATAGCCGCGATAGACGAGTTGCCTATTTTTTTGACCTCAGGGTCTCAACTGAAGCAGTGCTCGGGTGCCGGATACACCCCTGTTTTTACCGCTTGCACGAAGCGCTTCATCGCATCGAGGTTGTCGCGCGCCCCGGCCATGCAGTCGAGTACGAAGCGCGGTTTTCGTCCGATGGTGATGCCGAGCACGTCGTAAAGCACCAGGATCTGGCCATCCGTATGCGGCCCTGCGCCGATCCCGATCACCGGCACGCGTAACGCCTCGGTAATGCGCTGACCCAGTTCGGTCGGAATGCATTCGAGGAGGATGAGGTCAGCCCCGGCGGCCTCGAGATCCCGCGCCGCCGTGAGCATTCGCTCGGCGGCATCCGTCTCTCGCCCCTGCACGCGGAATCCGCCGGTCTTGTGGACCGACTGCGGCTTGAGCCCAAGATGCGCACAGACGGCAATATCGTGCCCCGCGAGAAATTCCACCACCTCGATTTGCGAGGGGCCGCTCTCAAGTTTGACGATTTCCGCCCCGCCCTCTTGCATCAGGCGCACCGAGTTGGCGAGCGCGAGTTCGCGTGTTGGATAGCTCGCAAACGGTAAATCCGCCATCAGTAGCGGCCGGTGCAGACCACGCGCCACCGACTGGCAGTGATAGACCATCTGATCCATGGTGACCGGGACTGTGGTGTCGTGACCCTGGATCACCATGCCGAGCGAATCACCCACCAATACGATGTCGGCATCGGCCTCATCGACGAGCGCAGCGAAGCTCGCGTCGTAGCAGGTCAAGGAAGCGATCTTCTCGCCTTCGGATTTCATTTTGTGCAGGGTCGCCAGCGAGACAGGCGGGCGCGTCGAGTCACGCAATTGCAGGTGGGTGTACACGGTGGTTCTCCGAAAACGTCTTAGATCGCCGCATGGCGCAGCGGATTGAAATACAACTTGCCCTTGCGCATGCGGCGGATGGCCCCGAGCAGCTCGTTGAAGTCCGCATCGCTCGAGAGTGGATCGAGGGTTGCCGCGTTGACGATTAACGTCGGCGCGCCCTCATAGTCGTGGAAAAACCGCGCGTAGGCTTCGTTGAGCTTTTCCAAGTAGGCGCGCTCGATCAACTGCTCAGCCTTGATGCGACGACGACCGATGCGCTCAAGCAGCACATCGACCGGCGCCTGCAGATAGATCACGAGGTCGGGCTTCGGCGGATCGACCACCATGCGCGCATACACCTGCTCGTAGAGTGCAAACTCGGCTTCATCTAATGTCACTCGGGCGAACAGGCGGTCTTTCTCGAGCAAGTAGTCCGCCACACGTACCGGAGCGAATAGATCCGCCTGGCGCAAGTTCGACAACTGCTGCGTGCGCTGGAAGAGGAAATGCAATTGTGCCGGCAAGGCTGCCGCCACCGGATCGCGATAAAAACGCTCCAGAAAAGGATTGGTATCGGCCTGTTCGAGCACGAGTTCGGCGTTCCACACTTCCGCCAAACGCCGCGCGAGCGAGGTTTTGCCCACGCCGATGGGGCCCTCGATCACCACGAAACGATGCGTGAGGTTATCCGACATGTTCACCGCAACCGCTCCACACCGCGATCGACGACCCGGGCAGTCAGATCACGCACGACACCCATCCCCTTGATTGACAGGTGTGGCGCGATTTCAAAGAGAGGATACAGAACGAAATCCCGCTCCGGAATCCCGGGATGCGGCACGCGCAAGCCGTCGCTATCGATGCAGGTTTCCCCGTGCACCAATAGATCAAGATCGATGTGGCGAGGCCCCCAGCGCTCACCCTCGCGCCGTCGACCGAGACGTCGCTCGATCTCGAGCAAATGCTGCAATAGCGTCGGCGGACTCTCGCAGGTGAGCATGCCCACCCCCGCGATGACGAAGGGCTGGAGTTCGATCGGCCCGAGCGGGGCGGTGCGATAGAGCCCGCTACGCGCGACGACCCGCGTGTGCCCGAACTCATCGAGTAGTGTGATGGCCCGCCCGATGAGCGCCACCGAGTCGCCGAGGTTGCTGCCGAGTCCGACGTAGGCCGGTACCCAGCGCGAGGCGTCAGGACGCGCCGCCACCGCCACGCCCACGACCACCGCGTCCACGGCGCCGACCGCGGCGACGCCCGGCAGCCCCAGCGCCGCCTGCCGCCGGCGCGCCTGCGCTGGCCTCGCTGAGCAGAGCCCGCTGCTGCGGATTGGCCGCCTGCATCTGCTCCCACCAACGCACGATGCCCGCATCAGCCATGCCGAACTCGGCGCGTAACTGCAGCAAATCAAACCCGGCGCGAAATCGCGGATGCTCCAAGGTACGCAAGGCGCGACGCCCTCGCGGCGCTTCGAGTCGCGGTTGCAACGCAAACATGTCGCGCAAACCGAGTACGAACCGACGGTGCACCGCCACGCGAGGCTGGATCACGCGCATCGCGTGATCGACCGCATCGAGAATGGTTCCGATCGCGTTCCAATGCGTTCGCGGCGCCTTTTCGATCTCGACGACCACCGGTCCGTAAATCAGCAAGGCAAACAGGAACGCAGGCGTGACGGGCTTATCCGCCATCACCCGCGCATCGGTGTTCGCGAGTCCGCGAACGAGCATGCGCTCCGGGGCGCTACCCGGATACCGACGTACGAAGTCAGCGAGGTTCGGCAACAACGCTTCGAGTAACCCACGTTGCTTGAGCACCGCATAACTGCGCGCACCATGCCCGGTGAGAAAGAGTTTCAAGGTCTCATCAAACAATCGCGCGGCTGGCACGCCCGCCAGCAGCTCGCTCAGACGGTCGATGGGTTCGGCTGTCGCAGACTCGATGCCGAAGCCGAGTTTCGCCTCGAACCGGGCCGCGCGCAGCATGCGCACCGGGTCCTCGCGGTAGCGGGTTTCCGGATCACCGATCAAACGCAGACGTCGCGCAGCAACATCCTCAAACCCGCCGCAGTAGTCCCAGACTGAAAAGTCGGCAATGGTGTAGTAGAGCGCGTTGCAGGTGAAGTCACGCCGCCACACGTCATCATCGATACTGCCGTAGATGTTATCCCGCAGGATCCGACCGCTCTCATCGCCCACTCGCTCGAGTGACTCGTCGAAGTCGTGCACGTCGCGAGAGTCGCCAAGCGGCTCTGCAACTTCGTCTGCGAGGTCCTCGCCGTCCACCTCGATGACCTCGGTCTCCTCGAGCTCCTCGCGAGTAGGCACCGGCTCATCAACCGGCAGCGGCGCACCGGAGGCCCGGAACGTCGCCACCTCGATGATGTTGCGGCCGAAAAACACATGCGCCAGACGAAACCGCCGCCCGACCCACCGGCACTTGCGAAACAGGCGTTTGACCTGTTCCGGCAGCGCGTCAGTCGCCACGTCGAAGTCCTTGGGTTCGAGCCCCAGCATCAGATCGCGCACACAACCGCCGACAAGATAGGCCTGAAAACCCGCCTCGCGCAGGCGGTAGAGGACCCGCAGGGCGTCTGGTGATATGCGCGAGCGAGAGATGCTGTGACCGTCGCGCGGGATGATGCGCGCCAATCGGGGTGCAGCCTCGGGTGAGGCGGGGGTGGAATTCAAAGCTGACTCGTTCCGCTTGAGCAATTAGGGCGGGCGCCTATAATACCGCGCCTTCACTTCCTGCACCCGGCCCAACGCTCCTTTCGTCTAGAGGCCCAGGACATAGCCCTCTCAAGGCTGTAACACGGGTTCGAATCCCGTAAGGAGCGCCATCCGGGTCCTCGCCCTGCGGACGACCCCGTGCAGAACGACGCAGACCGCCTCCAGGCCATCCTCGCGAGCCCCAGTTTTCGTCTCGCGGAGGACGATGTTGACTTTCTCGAGAGCGACAGCGCCCGCGCGGTACGCCTCGCCCTCGAGTTCCACCGCACCGACACCTATCTTCGCGCGGCGGGCATCGAAAGCACCGTAGTCGTCTTCGGCAGTGCCCGCGTCAGGGCGCCCAAAAATGCCGCCTCGACGCCTGCCGAGCGCGAGTTGTACGAGCACGCGCGCCGATTAGCCTACGATCTGAGCCAAGGCGCCCGGCACGGCCCGGGTTGTCATCAACTGGTCGTGGCGACGGGCGGAGGACCCGGGTTGCTGGCCGCCGCCAATCGCGGCGCGAGTGAGGCCGGTGCACCGACCATCGGTTTCAACATCCGCCTGCCTCACGAGCAGCAGCCGAACCCGTACATCACGCCCGGTCTGGCCTTCCAGTTTCGCTACTTCGCGCTACGCAAGATGCATTTCCTGTTCCGGGCGCGGGCGCTCGTCGCACTGCCTGGGGGCTTCGGCACGCTCGATGAGGTCTTCGAGGCGCTGAATCTCTTGCTGACGCGCACCATCGCACCGATGCCCATAGTACTGATCGGTCGCGAGTATTGGGCCAAAGCGGTCGACTTCGCCCACCTCGCCGGGCATGGATTCATCGAGGCCGAGGATGCATCCCTGGTCCACTTGGTGGATTCAGGGGCTGAGGCCGCCGCGTACGTGCTGGCGCATTGCGGTTGCGGCGATGCGCCGCGGGGTTGATCAGCGCGTGGCGAGCTGATCAGCGCGGAGCGTGCTGATCCGCCAAGGTCGAGAGCACGGCCCGCAGCGCGGGTAGACTCCATTGCCCAGGGGCGGAGGGCGCCACGCCCGCCGCGAAGGTGACAGTCGAACCTAACTGATGACCAAAGATTCGGCTGAGTGCGCCGCGCGCTCCCATGGCCATGCTGATGAGCGGAATTCGCAACCTACGAGTCGCTTGCGCACTCGCCGCCAGCAGCGCGAGCACGTCCTCATCCGCCTGCGGCATCACCGCCACCTTGGCGACATCCGCGCCCAACTGCTCCGCCAATGCGAACCATTCGAGCAGGGTCTCGAGCGGTGGCGTCCCGCTGAAGTCATGACGCGAGACAATGACGGCCGTGCCCGAGCGCCGTGCCGCCTGCATGATAGGTTCGCGATGCGATGCATCCGCGGCCGACTCGATATCGATCAATGAAAACAAACCGGACGCCGCCATCGCCACATTGATCTGGCGCAAATCTGCCGCATCGATCGTGACCGGCTCCCCGCCCTCGGCCGCAGAGCGCCATGTGAAGATCAGCGGAACGCCTTCTGCAGCGGCATGTAGCTGCTGGGCGATCGAAAGCCACTGCGCTACATCGGCGGCGGTCTCGAGATAATCGGCACGCCACTCAATCAGATCAGGACCCGCCAGATCGGGACCCGCGGCACGCAGGCTCACGAGCTCCGCGAGCAACCCCTCTACACTGCGCCCGAGGAGCGGCACGCAGACGAGCGGCGAAGTCTCGGCCCCGAGCAGGCGTCCGCGTAACTTGAGCGGTTTGCAGGCAGGCATGTCGAGACACCGAGTGCGAGTGGGAATTGGGTCCTGACAGATTCGAACTGTCGACCAACTCCTTAAAAGGGAGCTGCTCTACCGGCTGAGCTAAGGACCCGTCGCGAGGACGCGAATTCTACACATAACGGGTCGGATCCGGCACGCCCGCGGCGAGGAATCCCTCACGCCGCAGACGGCATGAATCGCAGTGCCCACACGCTCGTCCGTCCGAATCGGCCTGGTAGCAGGACACCGTCAGGGCGTAGTCCACCCCAAGTCTCGCACCCTCACGAATGATCTCGGCCTTCGATAGATGCAGTAGCGGCGCTTCGATGCGCGGCGCGTGTCCCGCCACACCGGCTCGGGTGCCCACCTGGGCGAGCGTCTGGAAGGCGTCGATGAAGGGCGGACGACAATCCGGGTACCCGGAGTAGTCGACCGCGTTGACGCCGATGAACAGGGCTTCGGCCTCGAGCACCTCCGCCCACGCCAAGGCCAACGCCAGCATCAGCGTATTGCGCGCCGGGACATAGGTCACCGGAATGCCGACCGTCAGCGCCCGCGGTACCTCGATGGCCGGATCGGTGAGGGCTGACCCACCGATACCCGCAAGGTCCACGCCCATCACCCGATGCTCAGCCGCACCCAGCGCCAGGGCCACCTTGGCCGCCGCAGCGAGCTCAGAGGAATGCCGCTGGCCGTAGTGCACGGACAAGGCGTGACACGTAAAGCCACGTGCTTGGGCGAGGGCCAGCACCGTGGCCGAGTCGAGGCCGCCCGACAGCAGTACCACCGATTTCATTCAACGCCCCGGAACATCGCCCCAAAGATATTTATGCAGCTGGATCTGTAAGCGCACCGGCAGGCGATCCTCGAGGATCCAGTCGGCCAGATCACGCGCAGGAAGCTCGGCATGGCTTGGCGAGAACAGCACGCTGCACCGCCGCGGCAAGCCTCGCTCAAGCACCTGGGAGCGACTCCATTCGTAATCGGCACGACTCGTGATCACGAACTTCATCTGATCGGTCCCGTTCAACGTCTCGAGCTCCGCATAGAGATTGCGCTGGGCTTCGCCTGAGCCTGGCGTCTTCACATCGACCACTTTCACCACACGCCCATCGACCATACCCAGCGGCATCGCACCACTGTTCTCGAGCGACACGCGGTATCCCGCATCGCACAGCGCCGTGAGCAACGCATGCACCGAGGGCTGCGCGAGCGGCTCGCCACCCGTGACACAGACGTGGGCCACTTCAAGCTCACGCACCCGCTCGAGAATGCGCTCAAGCGCCCACCACTCTCCGCCATGAAACGCATAGGCCGTATCGCAGTAGTGACAGCGCAGCGGGCAGCCTGTCAGGCGAATGAACACCGTTGGAATGCCAACGGTGTCAGCCTCGCCCTGCAGGGACCTGAAAATCTCGGTGAGTTTCAGGCGTGGTGTCGAAGCGGTGTTCACCGAAGGCCTTGCAGTCGCTCGCGGGCAGTACGAGCGGCATCGCTGTTTGGGAAACGGTTGACCAGCTCAGCGAGCGTGGCCCGTGCCGCGTCGGGACGCTTCAACTCGATCTCCGACAACCCTTTCTTCAGCAGCGCATCGGGCGTCTTCGACGGATCGGTCGGGCGCACGCCCACTGCCGCGAATGCCGTGATCGCTCGTTCGTAGTCGCGGGTGACGTAATAGGTCTGGCCCAGCCAGTACTGCGCGTTATCGGCGAGGGAGTGGTTCGGGTGCAGGGTTAAAAACTCCTGCATGCCCGCGATGGCCTCCGGATACTTGCCCGCCTTCAGCGCATCGAATGCCTCGCCGTAGCGCAACTCCGGCGATTTACCGCTGGCCTCCGCAGCCACAGATGCCGGCTCGACCGGAGCACCGTCCGCTGGGGTCGCCGCACCCTGCGCCGGCGACGGCGTTGACGCCTTGGCCACCGCCTCAGCGGCCGCCCGTTCGCGCGCTTCGACGGCGGCAAGCCGCTCCTCGAGATCTGCGACGATATCGAGCTGTTGCCTCTTCAGCGCCGCATTGGCCTGCGTGAGCGCATCGGCCTCACCACGCAACTCGCGCAGCTCGCGCTCGAGCTGATCGACGCGCTGCGACATCTCGATGAGTGCCTGCC
>JBJTBK010000306.1:0-5642 GCA_046091245.1 Nevskiaceae bacterium
AGTCTGCTCAGTTTGTGCGAGCGGGTACTCGGCTGACGGGCTCGCCGCCTTTCAGCACCACATCGACGCGTTCGAGTAGCGTGATATCGGCCAGCGGGTCGCCGCGCACGGCGACCAAGTCCGCGTAGCGCCCGGCCGTTAGCGCGCCCACCCGATCTGCCCATCCCATGTACTCGGCGGCGAGCCCGTCAGCCGAGTACCCGCTCGCACAAACTGAGCAGACTCTCCGGTAGCAGCCCAAGCACCAGTACCGCCAGGGCATTCAATCCCAGCGCCAAGCGAACGCCCGGGTGAGACTCCGTCGGTGGCGCCGACGCATTCGGCGCGTCGAAGTACATCAGCTTGACGACGCGCAGATAGTAGAAGACGCCGATCACCGACACCGCGGCGGCGAACACCACGAGGGCGAGATGGTTGGACGCCCCCAGCGCTTCGAAGATCTGCTACTTCGCCCAGAAACCGACAAAGGGCGGAATGCCTGCCGTTGAGAACATCAGCATCATCATCATCAGCGCGAGCAGCGGATCACGAGCGTGCAGACCCTTGTAGTCCTCGAGCTCGTCGGCTTCGAAACCGCGCCGACCCGCGAGCAGAATCACGCCGAAGGACCCGAGCGTCATGATCACGTAGGTAATCGTGTAGTAGAGCGCCGCCTCGTACCCCTGCTCCGTACCCGCCACGAAGCCGAGCAGGATGAAGCCGACGTTGCCGATCGCCGAGTAGGCGAGCATTCGCTTGAGATTGGTCTGCGCGATCGCGATGACATTGCCGAGCAGCGTCGAGAGCACCGCGAGGATCGCGAGCATCTGCGACCAGGTATCAACGATATTGCCGAGGCCTCCGGCGAGCAGCCGGAACGCCAATGCAAACGAGGCGATCTTGGGTGCCGTGGCCACGAACAAGGTCACAGCCGATGGGGCACCGTGGTACACGTCGGGCACCCACATGTGGAACGGCACCGCGCCGAACTTGAAGGCGATGCCAACGACCAGGAACACGACACCCATGATGAGCCCCAGCGAGGGCTCGCCCTGCAAAGCCACCGCAAGCTCCGAAAAGAGCAATGTCCCGCTGAGCCCGTACACGAGCGACATGCCGTAGAGCAGACAGCCCGAGGCAATGGCACCCAGCACGAAGTACTTCATCGCCGACTCGGCGGCGACGCCCGAGTCCCGATCGGTGGCGACGAGCGCATAGAGCGAGAGCGCCAGCAGTTCGATGCCCATGTACATGGTGAGCAGACTGCCGGCCGAAATCATCACGAAGATACCGAGCAGCGCACAAAGAACCAGCACGTAATACTCGCCCTTCGCCAAACCCCGCGCCTCGAGGTAATGCCGCGAATACAGCAGCGCTACCGCCACGAACAGAAAGCACAGCAACTTCAGTAGCGTGCCGAGCGGATCCGCAACGTACATGCCGGAGAACAGCTCCACCGGCGCACTAATCTGCGCAAAGGTGAGCGTTAGCGCTGCGCCGACGGTCAGTGTGATCAGCGTGAGCGTCGGTGTAACACGCGATGCGGCCTTGCCTGCGAACACATCGACGAGCAGCACGACACAGATGGTCGCCGCCAAATAGATCTCGGGCAGTGCCGGTACGAGCGAAGCGAGACTGAAAGTCGGTGTCATGTCATCCCCTGATCACAGCGGCAGCTTGCTCGTGACAATTTGCTCAACAAGGTGTCGCACCGACACCTGCATGATCTCGAGCAACGGCGCCGGCCAGAGCCCCAGCAGCAGCACACCCACCGCCAACACAGCCAGCACGAAGAATTCTCGCCCGTTCAGATCCTCGAGCGTCGCCACCTGATCATTACCCACCGGCCCGAACACCACTCGCTTGACGAGCCAGAGCGTGTAGGCCGCGCCCAAGATCAACGTAGTACCCGCAAGGAACGCGTACCAGAAACTGGCCTTGAAGCTCGCCAAGATGATGAGGAACTCGCCAACGAACCCCGACGTGCCCGGCAGACCCGAATTGGCCATCGCAAAGAGCACCATGAAGGCACCGAACACCGGCATCCGGTTGATGACACCACCGTACGCACTGATTTCTCGACTATGCAACCGGTCGTACATCACGCCCACGCACAGGAACATCGCGCCCGAGATGAGCCCGTGCGACACCATTTGCACCATCGCGCCGTCGATGCCCATCGCGGCACCCTGAAGGTTGCCAGTCTGGGCCGCGATATCGAACGCGAGGAATGCGCCGAGCGTGACGAAACCCATGTGTGCGATCGAGGAATAGGCGATCAGCTTTTTCATGTCCGTCTGCACGAGCGCCACTAAGCCGATATACACCACCGCGACCAGCGACAGACCGATGATCAGCCAGTCGAGTTCGCGCGCGGCATCGGGCGTGATCGGCAAAGAGAAACGCAAGAATCCGTAACCACCCATTTTCAGCATGATCGCGGCCAGCACGACAGAGCCGCCCGTCGGCGCCTCGACGTGGGCGTCGGGGAGCCACGTGTGCACCGGGCACATCGGAATCTACACGGCGAAGGCGGCAAAGAACGCGAGGAAAATCCACAGCTGCTCTTCTCGTGTTAATGGCAGCGCATGCAGCGCCGCGATGTCATAGCTGCCCGCCTTCAGGTACATGTAGATCAGCGCGATCAACATGAACACGGAGCCCAAGAAGGTGTACAGAAAGAACTTCAGCGTCGCGTATACGCGGCGCGGCCCGCCCCAGATGCCGATGATCAAAAACATCGGGATCAGCATCGCTTCCCAGAAAAAGTAGAACAGCAATCCATCGAGCGCACTGAACACGCCCACCATTAAACCTTCCATGATCAGGAAGGCTGCGTAGTACTGCGAGGGGCGCTTGTCGATCACCGTCCACGCGGCAATCACCACCGGTACAGTGATGAAGGTGGTCAGCAATACGAGCGGCAGCGAGATGCCATCGACGCCCAGGTGATACGTCGCATTGAAGGCCGGGATCCACGAGGTCTGCTCGAGAAACTGGAAGGCCGACGTGCTCGGATCAAAACCGATATAGAGCGGCACCGAGAGTGCAAAGGTTGCTACCGCGGTGCCTAATGCGATCCAGCGACCCGCTCCGATACGCCGATCGCCACACGCGAGCACCAACAAGCCACCCGCAACCGGCAGCCAGATCAAGATCGACAACAACGCGGACTGAATCATGCGAACACCAGGAACCACGCCAGCAAGCCAGCGAGGCCGATCATCATCCAGAAGGCATAGGAGTACAGGTAGCCGGTCTGGATCCGGCGCACCACACCCGACAAGGCCCCAATCAGACTTGCGCTACCGTTGACGAGCGCGCCGTCAATCAGGGTCTGATCACCGGCCTTCCAGAACACCCGCCCCAGCAGTCGACTGCCCGCGGCCAGCACGTTTTCGTTGAACCAATCGAAGTAGTACTTGTTTTCGAGCAACTTGCGGATCGGCCCGAACGCCGCACCGAGACGCTCCGCGGCCGCCGGGTTCTTCAGGAACAAATACCATGCGGATACGACGCCCCCGAGCGCGAGCCACAGCGGCGGATGCCCGACCGCAGCCAACGCAAAGGACGCCGGATCGTGGAAGTGACTGGCGAGCTCGGCCAGCACGTCATTGCGCTCCAGCACCACGATGGCGCCCGCGAAATAACCGCCGAACAGCACCGGCTGCACCGTCAGATACCCGATGACGATCGACGGAATGGCGAGTAGCACGAGCGGCAGCGTGACGACCCAAGGGCTCTCGTGCGGCGTACCGCCATGCCCGTGATGGCCATGATCATCGTGAGCGTGATCATCGTGCCCGTGGTCATCGTGAGCGTCGGCGTGCGTCCAGCGCGGTGCGCCATGAAAGGTCATGAACACCATGCGGAAAGTGTAGAACGCCGTTACGAATACGCCGATCAGCACACACCAATACGCATAGCCCGCGCCCCAGCGCTCGGACTCGTGCACGGCTTCGATGATGAAATCCTTCGAGTAGAACCCGGAGAGAAACGGCGTGCCGATCAGGGCCAGCGCGCCGATCCAACAGGACGCCGCGGTGATCGGCATCACCCGCGCGAGACCGCCCATCTTGCGCATGTCCTGCTCGTGATGCATACCGATGATCACCGAACCCGCCGCCAGGAACAGCAAGGCCTTGAAGAAGGCGTGAGTCATCAAATGGAAAATAGCCGCGCCGTAGGCCGAGGCCCCAAGCGCCACGGTCATGTAGCCAAGCTGTGAGAGCGTCGAGTACGCCACCACGCGCTTGATATCGTTGTTGACGATGCCGAGAAAGCCCATGAACAAGGCCGTGGTCGCGCCGACCACGAGCACGAAAGACAGCGCGGTCTCGGAGTGCTCGAAGAGCGGCGAGAATCGCGCCACCATGAAGATACCCGCCGTCACCATGGTCGCGGCGTGGATCAGCGCCGAAATCGGCGTCGGGCCTTCCATCGAGTCGGGCAGCCATACGTGCAAGGGGACTTGGGCCGACTTGCCCATGGCACCGATAAACAGACAAATGCAAATCAAGGTGATCGCCGAGACCGTCCAGGTGTCACTGAGCGCAAACTGCGCCGCAGCGATGGCCGGTGCGGCAGCGAACGCATCACGGTAATCGAGCGAGCCGGTATAATACACCACACCCGCAATGCCGAGCACGAAACCGAAATCGCCCACGCGATTGACGAGGAAGGCTTTCATGTTGGCGAAGATCGCACTCGGCTTTGTATACCAGAAGCCGATCAACAGATACGACACGACACCGACCGCTTCCCAGCCGAAGAAGAGCTGCAGGAAGTTATTGGACATGACGAGCATCAGCATCGCGAACGTGAACAGCGAGATATACGAGAAGAATCGCTGATAGCCCGGGTCCTCGTGCATGTAGCCGATGGTGTAGATGTGCACGCAGAGCGACACGAAGGTCACCACGCACATCATCAACACCGAAAGCTGATCGACCAGAAAGCCGACTTCCATTCGGATGCCGTCGCTGACGAGCCAGGTGTACACGGTGTCGTTGTAGACCCCGACCTCCCCGCTGATCAGCTGCCACGCAATTTGCGCCGACAACACGAACGAGGCGCCGACCGCAGCGATCGTGACGACGTGGGCTCCGGTGCGGCCGATCCACTTGCCAGCAAGGCCAGCCAGAATTGCCGCGAGCAGCGGCAGCAGCGGAATGGCGAGCAGTACGTTCGGATTCATTGGCTCAACCCTTCATCGTGTCGAGGTCTTCGACGTTGATGCTGCGTCGTTCACGGAACAGCACCACCAGGATCGCAAGCCCAATCGCTGACTCGGCCGCCGCGACGGTCAGCACGAAGAACACGAATACCTGCCCATCGAGGTCCCCGAGAAATCGCGAGAACGACACAAAGCTGAAGTTCACTGCGAGCAACATCAGCTCGATACACATCAAAAGCAGAATCACGTTCTTGCGATTGAGGAAAATTCCGGCGATCGACAGAGAGAACAGGACTGCCGACAGCGTCAGCATATGTTGCAGGGTGATCATGGGGCCTCCCCCTTCGGCGCATCGGACTTCACGCCGACACCCTTCACGAGCCGCACCCGATCTTCGCGTCGTACCGCCACCTGCTTCGCCACATCCTGCGGCTTGAGTCCGGGGCGCCGACGCATGGTCAGTGAGATCGCCGCGATGATCGCCACG
>JBJTBK010000307.1:0-3287 GCA_046091245.1 Nevskiaceae bacterium
CTCACCTCGCCCCCCACCGTCGACCCGGCGAAGCCGATCTGGTCCACGCCAGGATGCGCCGCCAGCGCCCCGCCTGCCCGCTCACCCAGCCCTGTCACGACGTTGAGCACACCGGGCGGAAAACCCGCTTCCTGCATCAGCTCCGCAAGGCGCAGCGCGGTAAGCGAGGTGTCCTCGGCAGGCTTCAGCACCATGGTGCAGCCCGCCGCCAAGGCTGGGGCGATCTTCATGCAGGTGAGTACGATCGGTGAATTCCATGGCACGATCGCGCCCACCACGCCGATCGGTTCCTTCGCCGTATACGCGAAAATTTTCTTTCCCGCGGGCTGGTAGTTGATCGACGTCGGGATCGTCGTACCCTCGATTTTGGTCGCCTCGCCCGCAAAGTAGCGAAACTGTTCTATGCCGCCTGGAATTTCGGCGTACTTGCCGACCCACACCGGTTTGCCCTGATCGAGCGACTCGAGTTCGGCGAGCTCATCGAGATGGGCCTCCATCAGGTCCGCCATCTTCCACAGCAACCGAGCCCGCTGCGCACCCGTCAGATCGCGCCAGGCAGGCGAGTTCAAAGCCTCCCGCGCGGCGCGGACCGCCAGATCCACATCGCGTGCGTCCCCCGAGGGAATGCTCGCGAGCACCTTACCCGTCGCGGGGTTCAGCGACTCGAGCCGCTCACCCCCCTGTGCCTCGACCCAAGCGCCGCCGATGAGCATCCGTCGCTCGCCGCGTTGCAAAAACTGCTGCGCACCCGCCGATTGCGGCTGCAAATCATCGACCACGAGCGTCATTTCGCCGCCCTCCGTCGCTGAGCTTTCGCAGGCTTCTTGGGCGCCGCAGCCGGTTTTCGCCTGCGGCCCGCTTTTGCACCGGCGACGGCGGCCGTGGGGATGTGCGATTCATGGTTTTTCAGATACCACGTCGCCACTTCCTCGCGCGTCGTCCACCACACGCCGGGAAGAGATTTCGCATACCGAATGAATTCACGCAGCGCACGAATACGATACGCACGTCCGCTGACGTGTGGATGCAAACCGACGTTCATGATCCGACCCGACGTGGCGCCTTCCTTGTAAAGCACCGACAACTCCTCGATGAGAATGTCGCGAAACTCGCTGGTGGTGTGATTACGACGCGTCAGCAGGGTGAAATCATTGATCTCGTTGGTGTACGGCGTCGAGACGATCGGCCCGTGCTCCGTGTTGACCAAGTAGGGTTGGTCATCGTTCATCAAGTCGCAATAGAACAGCAAGCCGTTCTGAGCGAGGATGCCCGCCGTGTTGAGCGTGCCGCGCAGCGACGAGGACAACCAGCCGCGCGCTTTCCGGCCGACCGCTTGTTCGTACACCTGCAAGGACCGCTCGATGACATCGCGCTCTTTCGCCGGTTGCTTGGCGTAGTTGCTCAGCAATTCACCCTGCTCGTAGTTGTGCGCGAGGATTTCGCAGCCACGAGCCAGAGCGGCATCCAGCATCGGCCTACGACGCAGGGCCGTGACCGCGTTGATCGTGCACGAGGGCTTGACGCGCATTTCATCGAACATCTCGAACAACCGAAACGCCCCGACTCGTTGCCCGTACTCACGCCAGGTGTAGTTGGGAAAATCCGGAGTGTCGCCTGGCAGCACATCGGGGAGAATGGCGGGGCCGCCGGCGTAATACGGCTTGTCCGTGTCCTTGACGAGATCCCAGGTCTCGAGATTGATCGTGATGATCAGTGCCACACGCTTGCGCTGCGGCCACTTTAGCGGCAAACGTTGCGTGATCGGAACATAGTCGTAATGCATCGTGAAGATTCCGTGATTCGGTTAAAACTCGGCGAGCAGCCGCCCAAAACCTGGCATGCGATCGGTGATACCGTTTTGGCGCAAGGCGTACCAATAGGTCGCGGTGTTGATCGCGATCACCGGCTTGCCTAGCCAACGCTCAGCCTCGGCTGCCACCGCAGCACAGGCGAGGTTAGTTCCCACTTGCACGATCGCCTCAACCTCCGGCGCATCAACCTCGCGGATCGCCGCACGCAACGTCGCCGGTGTCTCGTGGGCGATCAGCATGGGACTCGGTGACTTCAGACCCTTCAACGCGTGGATCGCGAAGCCGTTGTCGGTGAAGAACTGGTGCACCATGGCATCGCCCACCGGCATGTACGGCGTGATGACGGAGATGCGCCGAATGTGGCTGCCATAGCAGCGCAAGGCCTGCAGCACCGCGTGCGAGCCGAGACCGACCCCGACCCCTGCCCGTGCCTCCATGCGTCGATGCAAGGCGTCTGCGCCCTCGGCGCCATCCCAAAAGGTTTCGGCCGACATTCCCATGATCACGTAGCCCGGGGCGCAAGTCATGACTGCATCAATGGCGCTCTCGGTGGCGCCGCGGATGTTATTCATCATGACGAGGAACTCTTCGTCGTTGGTCACCCGGGTGTCGGGGATGACGATACGAGAGAAGTGGTTCGTGACGCCCGCGGGACGCATGTCGTCGTATTCGGGTTGCACGCTGGTATTGGTCGACGGTGCCACCACACCAAACTTGATGCGGTAGCCGAGTGAATCAGTCATGGTCCCCCCCAAAGATGACCGATCGATTATGGCCACATGAGCGCGGCCCGTCGCCGCCTCGAATCCAACTGGCGGTGCATCGTCCGGTAGGTGGACAACTGCAATTGAGCCCCCTACACTCTGGATTCGGGCTTCATTCAACGTCTTTCGGGGGATCGACTCGATGGAATCCACGCGTCCTATTCGCGCGCTCATTCGTGGGCTCGACGCACTGACCGTACTCAACCTGCGCAACGGCGCCACGGTCTCCGAGGTGGCACAGGAAATTCGCCTGCCGCGCACAACGACCTACCGCATTCTCGAAACCCTGAGTCACGCAGGCTTCGTGTATCGCGACGCCACCGACGATCGCTATCGACTGACGATCATGGTTCGCGGTTTGTCGGACGGCTACGACGATGAAGCGTGGGTGACGCAGATTGCACGCCCGTATATCAACGAACTCGGCAAAGATATAGTCTGGCCGGTAGCGATCGCCTCGCTCTCGGGCACCTCGATGATGGTCCGCGAGACCACCGACCATCGCAGCCCGCTGGCGGTAGAGCGCTATTCGGCGGGTTTTCGCGTGCCCCTGCTGACCTCGTCCTCCGGGCGGGTGTACCTCGCCTTCTCGCCGCCGACGCATCGAGAGTCGCTGCTCGAGATTCTCGGTCGGTCGAACAAGGAGGAAGACAATCTCGCCAAGAACCGCATCGAGCTGATGAAGCTACTCAACGATGCGCGCATGCAGGGC
>JBJTBK010000308.1:0-2132 GCA_046091245.1 Nevskiaceae bacterium
GTAGGCCTCCCTGATCACCGCGAGCGCATGCGTGGCGTTTCGTCGCGGGTAAACGCCGGTGGGCAGATGTTTACCGAAACCGCTGATCACCACGCGGCGTGGTCCGTGCTTGCGGGCGAGGTAGGGCAGCGTGCCGGTCTCGGCGAAGGAGACATCGGCGTGGTTGCCTGCCGAGTGCTTGGCGCGCGCGAAGATGAAGCCCCCGAAAGTCCCCGGCGGCAGGAACACCACCTGCCCGTCGCGGAGCAGCGGTGCGAGTCGCGGGGCCAGCGATTCGTGCGTGGTCGCGGGAAGTGGCGCGACGATCAGGCTCGCGCCGTCCACTGCTTGCGCCAGATCCGCGGTGGCAAGAGAAACGGGCACCTCGTGTTCACCGCTGAAGTCCTTCGGGCTGATGGTTCCCGCGGCGAGCAGGGGTGCCAGCGCCTCCGCATCCCGCCGCCACAGCGTCAGGCTGTGGCCGCGCATGGAGAGGTCGGCCGCTGCGGCGTAGCAGCCATGGCCTCCTCCGAGAACGGCGATTTCCATTTGGTCGGTCCTCAGGTGGCGTTCGCAGGGCAAGCGATGGCTGCAAACAGGCAGCCGTCGTCGTGGCGCGTGAGCACCAGCTGGACGGCACTGTCCATGGGCGGTGGAATCGGGCCGAGGATCCGCGTGAGCAAGCGGACACCGTCATCGAGATCGACGATCCCGACGGTGTAGGCGCCGCCCGCCCAGTAGGCGCCCGGGCCTGCATGGATGACGGTCGCGCTGTACAGCTTTCCCTGCGTCGCGAGGGGTATCCACTCGGTATCGATCGAGCCGCAGCCGGGGCAGACTCGACGCGCTGGGAAGCTCCGGCGGCCACACTGCATGCAGCGGGACCCGAGGAATTCACCCTGCTCGAGCGAATCCCAGAACCGTCGCGTGAACGCGTCGATGCGCGGAACGATGCCACGTCGGCCGGGCAGCACCACCACGGGCAGGCTCATGGAGCGGACTCCAGGACGTGCGCGAGCGCGGCGTTGTAGTTGCCGAGCTCGCAGATGGCGAGGGCACGCCGCGCGCCCGGGACCTGGCGTTCGCCCGCCCGCCCGAGCAACTGCTCGCGCAACTCCAGCAGGTCGTAGAGGGCAGTCAGCGAGGGCGGGTGGCCCCGTGCGAGGCAGCCACCGGATGTATTGATGGGCACCGCGCCGCCCGGGCCGGTACGCCCCTCGCGCGCTGCGATCGCGCCTTCACCGCGCGCAAAGAACCCGAGGGCCTCGCTCACCAGCACCTCGGTGATCGTGCAAGGTGCGTAGAGTTCTGCGACGTCGAGGTCACCGAGTTGGATGCCGGCCTCGTCGAGCGCCCGGTCCGCCGCGACGCGTGCTGCGGGGAACGCGGTGATGTCGTGGATGACGTCGCCCATCTGGTGGAAGCCGTCGCTGCCGAAGCCGCGACCACCCACCACTGCGGCTGCCAGCCCGCTGGCGCGCGCCCGTTCCTCGCTGCACAGCACGAGGCAGATCGCTCCGTCGGCGCGCGCGGGCACCTCGAGGCGCCCGAGCGGCTCCACGACCATCGGCTGTGCCAACACATCGGCTATCGTCAGCGGCTCGCGGAACTGGGCGAGCGGATTCATGGCGGCGAACGCCCGGCTCTTCAGCGCCACGTGTGCGATGTCCGCGCGCGATGCGCCGGTTTCGTGCATGTAGCGGGCCGCGTCCAGCGCGTACCAGGCAATGGGCGTGATGCCGAAGGGCGACTGGAAATCCACGTCGCCCACGACACGGACCGAGTGGTCCATCGCGGCTGCGCTGTCTGCGCCGCTCTGGATCGCGACACCGAGCGCCAGCGCATATTCCGCGCGTCCGAGCTGCACATCGGCCGCAGCCTGCGAAAAGGCGAGTCCGCCGGTGATTCCCATCTGCTGCACTTCGGCGAGTTGTGCCGTCGGTCGCATGCCCAGACGTGCTGCAACGAAGGTCGCGAAGCCCAGCTGCCGGGTGGTGGGCGGAGCCTGGGTGAACACGAGCGAACCGACATCGCGCGGTGTGATGCGCGCTTCTGCGAGGGCGCGCATGACCACATCGGCGAGCACATCGTGCTCGAAACCGTCCGCGAGCGCGTTGCCGCGCGGGGCGAGGCGGCCCACCGGCGTTGCGGCA
>JBJTBK010000309.1:0-14075 GCA_046091245.1 Nevskiaceae bacterium
CTGACCCGCCCGGTCGACCGCGGCCCGCGCAGCAGGGGATTCGTGCGACGTTACGCTTGCTCGCGACGAAGCCGAGCTTTTGGTACATGACCGCGGGGGCATCGCTCGTCGCCATGGTGGGCTATGGCTATGCGGCGTTTCAGGCGCCGATGATGCAGCGACTGCACGGGTTATCGCCTGCGGAGTTTGCGGTGCGATTCGGAGTGCCGCTGAGCTTTGCCGGCGCACTCGGCACCATCCTCGCAGGCGTCGTCACGGAACGGCTGACGCGACGCTCGATCCGCTGGATCGCGGGCCTGCCTGCGATCCTGCTCGTGCTGGCCGTGCCTCTGTATGTGCTCGGGCTGCTGCAACCGACGACGGAGCTCGATCGTGCGTTTGGCTTCTGGTTCTTCGCCTGGTTGTTCCACTACGGGTATCTGGGCGCGCAGTACACCATCGGTCAGGGCGTGGTACCGCAGTCCTCGCGCGCTTCGGCGATTGCGATTCTGCTGTTCATCATTGCACTCGTGGGCAACGGGATCGGGCCGCATCTTGTGGGTCTTCTGAGCGATAGCTTCATGACTCTGGCACTCGACCAACGTGGCTATGCCGAGTTGCTGAGTGCACGTGAGTGCAACCCGAAGGCGATTGGCGCATTGGCTGCGGCGGAGCAGGCCGTCTGCACGGCGGCTTACGCGGAGGGCCTGCGCAATTCCATGATCGCGACCGTGTCGATCTTGCCGCTGGCCGGCGTCTGCTTTGGGCTCGCCTCGCGCACCTTGCGCCGCGATCTGCACACTTACCACGCGATGCCGTAGTCCTCACCGTGATGGCCCGAGCCGCCCCACAGCGTGCCGTGCTCGTGGTCTAGCATGATGGCGTTGATGGGTCCCGCGGTACGCGGTTGGAACTCCAACCGATAGCCGCGTGAGGTGAGTTCGCGGCGCACCCAGCGCGGGGTTTCATCATCGAGCAGCATGCGACCCGGGCTGATTTCGTGATCGCCGAACGAGTCGCGTAACTGGAAGCTGTTCATGTTCGCGGCTTCCGTGGCTTCCTGTGGAGTCATGCCGAACTCGGCGACGTTGAGGAAGAACTGCAGCAGGTTTTGATCTTGGCTGTCGCCACCTTGCACGGCGAAAGCAAGCCATGGCTTGCCGTCGCGAACAGCGAGACTCGGCGTGAGTGTCACGCGAGGGCGCTTGCCGGGCTCCACGACATTGAATGGATTTTCGCGGGCGTCGAGCACGAAGGACTGCATGCGCTGTGAGAGTCCGATGCCCGTCTTGCCGGCGATGACCGCCGGGATCCAACCGCCACTCGGTGTCACCGATACCAGCCAGCCTTCTGCATCGGCCGCGATGACGGAGGTCGTGCCACGCCAAAATGCCCCGTCCGGATCGTCGGTGCGATAGCTGCGATCGGTGGTTGGGACGACTCCTGCCGGCGAATACGGGCGGATACCTGCGGGTTTGGCTTCACCGGGCGTTGCCGGAGCCTGCTGTACTGGCGCGTTCAACAGCGACGCAAACGGATTCGTACCGCCTTGGAACGGGTAGGGATCGCCGGGGCCGATCGCCGAATCGTTGCGCTCGCCGATCAATGCGGCGCGTTGCTTTGCGTAGTCCTTGGAAAGCAGTCCGTCGATCGGTTCGCGCGGCTCAAAGGCCGGATCCCCATAGTAAAAGTCGCGATCTGCAAAGGCGAGATTCATCGTCTGGTAGAGCGTGTGCAAGTAACGCGAGGAGTTGTAGCCCATCGCCTTGAGATCAAAGTTTTCGAGGATGTTGAGCGCCTGCAGCAGGCTAGGGCCTTGCGTCCAGGTGTCGAGCTTATAGACGTCGATGCCGCGGTAGGTGACTCGGCGCGGCTCTTCGATTTTCACTTGCCAGCGCGCGAGATCGTCGCGCGTGATCAGCCCGCCCTCGGCCTGCACAGCCGCAGCGAGTTCGCTTGCGATATCTCCGCGGTAGAAGCGCTCGTAGGCTGCCATGATGGCTTGTTTGCGTGAGGCGCCACGTGCGAGCGCGCGCTTATCGGCGTCGACAAGCTTGCGTAAGGTCGCGGCGAGTTCCGGCTGCCTGAATATCTCGCCTGCTGCGGGGCCTTCGCGACCTTCACGCGCCGCACCTTGCCCAAGGTAGGGCAGCATCACCCGCGCCGTATTCGGCCACTCTTTAAGCTTACTCTTGTTGCGTTCGATGAGCGTTGCCGTCTGCGCCTCGATCGGATAGCCGTCCGCGAGTTCGATCGCGGGCGCCAACACCTCAGCGAGCGACAGCCGGCCGTAGTCGGCCAGCATGTCGAGGATGCCGCCAGGCGTTCCGGGTGTGACCGCGGCCAGCGGGCCAAACTCCGGTGGGTACTTCAGGCCCTTCGCCTTGAAGTACTCGGGCGTCGCGCCCGTGGGTGCAACGCCGAGCGCGTTGATGGCGATTACCTTGCGCTCTTTCGGGTGCCAGATGAGGGCTTGGGTTTCCCCGCCCCAATGCAACACGTCCCACATCGTAGCGGTGGCGGCGATCATGGCGCAGGCCGCATCCACCGCATTGCCGCCGCGTTGGAAAATTCGTGCACCGGCTGTGGCTCCGAGAGGCTTACCGGTGATCGCCATCCATTGACGACCGTGCAGAGGTGGTTTCTCGGTACGTTCCTGCGGCACCGAGGGCGCCGAGGCGACCACGAGGCAGGCGATGAGGAACAGCCGAGCGATGCTTGGAGCGGTGCGAGTGTTCATTCGCATAGAATACTGAAGCATTGGGTTTGGCAGGGGGTTCTGTGGGCATTTCTCAACCGGTCATCATCGCCGGGGCGGGTCCGGTCGGCTGCACGGCGGCGTTGCGGCTTGCGCAGGCGGGCATCCCCGTCATCTTGTTGGAGGGACTCGCCGAGTTGCCCGAAACCTTGCGCGCGTCCACGTTCCACCCCCCATCGCTCGACATGCTCGACGAACTCGGGATGGCTGCGCCGCTTGAGGCGCAGGGTCTTGTGTGTCGTCGGTACCAGTACCGTGATCGACGCACCGGCGAGATCGCCGAATTCGATCTCGAGGTGCTGCGTGGCGACACCCGTCACCCATATCGCCTGCAGGCTGAACAGTGGAAGTACACGCGCCTTGTATGGAACGAGTTGCAGACGACGCACGCTGCGCTCGCGCAGTGTCACTTCAACCACGCCGTCAAGGGTGTGCACCAGACGAGCGAGGGCGTTGAGGTTCTGGTGTGGGATCGCGGTGTGGAGAAGATCCTCCGCGGGTCCTATCTGATTGCGGCCGATGGCGCCGACAGTGCGATCCGCAAGGCTGTGGCGATCGAGTTCGAAGGGTTCACTTACCCTGAAAAGTTCCTCGTCGCCTCGACTCCCTTTCCACTCGAGTCCAAGTTCGAGCGACTCTCGCCGGTCAACTATGTGTCGGACCCTGAAGAGTGGCTGGTGCTACTCAAGACGCCGACGTTATGGCGCGTGCTGATTCCGACTGACCCGAAGATTGAAGATGACGCCCTGTGGCTGTCGGATCGCTGGATCCAGGATCGGCTGCACCACATGGCGCCGCATGAGTCGGACTACGAGATCATCCACCGCACGATTTATCGCGTGCATCAGCGCGTGGCGAAGACTTATCGTCGTGGTCGAGTGTTACTTGCCGGCGATTCGGCACACATCAACAACCCGCTGGGCGGCATGGGCATGAACGGTGGTATTCACGATGCGTGGAATCTCAGCGATAAGTTGATTCGCATCCACCACGGCGAATCAGCCGAGCCTTTGCTCGATTTGTTTGCCAAGCAACGCCGCGATATTTGCGTGCGCTTCGTGCAGGAGCACACCATGAACAACAAAAAGCTCATGGAGTCGCGCGATCCGGACGTGCAGCGCAAGCGGCAGGCCGATCTGATGCGGGCAGCCGCGGATCCCGAGTTGTCACGAGCCTTTTTGCTCAAGACCTCGATGATCCAGAGTCTGCGCGAGGCTGCGGCGATCGCCTGATCGAGTCAGTGCCCCGGAAATTCCACGAGGCTGCGTACGGTAACGTCGACCCCTCGCAGGGCCGAAGCGCCGCCGAGATCCGGTAGGTCAATAACGAAGCCGGCGCCGATCACCTCTGCTTCGAGCGAGCGTAACAACGACACGGCAGCGAGTGCCGTGCCACCCGTGGCGATGAGATCGTCGATGAGGAGCACTCGCTCGCCCGCGTGTACCGCATCGCGGTGCATCTCGATGGTGTCGCTGCCGTACTCGAGCGCATAGCTGACGCTGATCGTGTCGTAGGGCAGCTTGCCGCGCTTGCGAATCGGCACAAACCCCGTGCCCAAGGCGTGTGCGACGGCCGCGCCGACGATGAACCCGCGAGCTTCGATACCGACCACTTTGCCGATGCGGGCGTCGACCCAGGGTGACGTCAGTTCCGCAACGGCGTGCTTGAACGCTGCGCCATCAGCCAGCAGGGTGGTGATGTCGCGAAACAGGATGCCGGGTTTCGGATAATCCGGGATGGTGCGGATGATGTCTTTGAGCATGCCGCACCTTACCATGGGGCCTTCGGTACGGACCGCAGCGAGCGGGCCGCGGGAGCTTGACGTGAAAAAATTGAGTATCGCCCTCGTGGGCATGCTGTCCATCCCGTTAGGGCTCGCGCAGCCTGCTGCGACTCCCATCTTGCCCGTCACCGCGCGCGAACAGTTGAACGCGACGCTATGGCTGCAGCGGGCGACGGAGTACGAGCTCGCCACGCGTCAGGTCTACCGGCTCGCCACCGAGCGACTCGCCACCGTTATCGCCGCGCCGGGCAGCGCGGCGACCGAGCAGTGGGGCAGCACCTCGGCGCAACTGGCCGCAGTGCCGACAGCGATTGTTGTGGATCTCGACGAGACGGTGCTCGACAACACCTACTATCAAGCGCGGCAGTTGCTGCAGGGGCGTGAGTACGAGGAGGCTTCGTGGCAAGCGTGGATGCAGGAGGCGGCTGCGACGGCGATTCCGGGTGCGGTGGAGTTCTTGCAGGCAGCCGCGGCGGCGGGTCACAAGGTGTTCTACGTCACCAACCGCCTCTGCCAGCCGCTCTCGTCGTCACCCACGGACGCGTGCCCTGCGCGCACGGCGACGCTGCGTAATTTGCGCGCGCTAGGTCTGCCCAACGTCGATGACACTAACGCCCTAATGCTGCGCGGTGAGCGGCCGCAATGGGGCAGCTCCGACAAAGCGGTGCGTCGAGCCGCCATCGCCGAGCGCTATCGCATCGTCGCACTCGTGGGCGATGACCTGCGTGATTTCGTTGATCGACCGATTTTTGAAGCGCGACGGGGCGAACTCGAGGGTCTTTTTGGGACTCGATGGTTCCTGTTGCCGAACCCCATTTACGGCAGTTGGGAGCGTGAGTTGACGAGTGGTGCCTGCGCTCCTTCGGCCAGCGCCACGGACTGTGCTACGCAGTCGTTGACACGCAAGTACCAACAATTGAAACCGCAGCCTGTGGCTCTTCCAAAGCCGTAATCGGGCACCACGCGCTACTTAGTTTGCGGGGCAACGTTCGCCGGGTAGCGCGATGTCGAGCCAAACGAGTCGGTGATCCGAACTGTGTGCCAGCGCGTCATCTTCCGGCCAGTACACGCCTGAGCGGCACACCGTCAGATCCGCCGAGGGCAGTAGGTAATCGACGCGCAGATTTCCAGGGCTGTTTCCTCCATCGTCGAAATCCGCCGTATCGCGAGACGGATCTCCCCGGTGTTCGCGGTTGCCACCGCCTTGCTGCAGACTGACTTCGCGCGCCCGCGCGCTTTGCGGCGCCAAGCTGCCCACGGCAGCGTCACGATGCACCCGCGGGTGCTGCAGCAGTTGATCGATGGCTCCGGGGACACTGCCGCCGTCTTGTGGATCGGCATTGAGATCACCGGCGATCACGAATGCAGCACCGGGTGCGAGTCCGCCACGGCGCGCCGCATCATCGCGCAGGTAACTCGCCTTAGCGGGGGAGATGTAATCCGCCCAGAGCCGAATCTCGTCGTGATTACGCCGCCCGTTACGATCCTCCGGGCCATCAAACGCCGGTGGCGTCGGATGGCTGACCAGAAAATGCAGCAGTCGCGGGGTTTCGCCCGGTTTAGTGGGCAACATCACGGGCAGATCCCAGTGACTCTTCGACGAAAGGCGTAGCACGTTGCGCGCCTTGGGGCCGTACCACTCGAGCGGCATCAGGGAGTTCGGCATATCCCGCCAGAGAAACTCGCGGAAGCTTCGCACTCGCGCAGTGTCGATGGGGAGTCGTGAGTAGACCACCATGCCGTACTGGCCTGGAAAGAGCCCAAAGCCCAACGCATCGTTGGCCCCGCCCACGCGGCCGTTGCGATCGAGATCGACACCGCTCGGCACGCCCGTATTCACGGGGGCCGTGAAGCGGTACGAATAATCGCCGCGAAGATAATTATCGTGAAATAGATCGATGGCGCGCTGTCCCTGCGGCGCGTCGGCATCGTAGTCGAATTCATTGATCAGCAGCAGATCGGGCTGCGCAGCACGAATGATGCTCGCTATGCTCGCGATCTGAGGCTGCCCCGCAGTGGCGAGCTCGCGCCGCAGCGCTCCGGCCTCGGCGCGATTGAGGCTGGCGTTGAAGGTCGCGATGCGCAGCGTACCTGGGGCTACCTTCGGTATGCCGCCGGCGGTAGCGTTAGCAGTGGCGGTGAGTGGCGTGGCTGCGAGCAGCGGCGCAGCGAGCAACGCTACGGCGAGCAAGGCTCGGCCGGGCCCCAAAGAAAAGGGGCGGCCGAAGCCGCCCCTTTTGCTCGTCATGAAGGTCGCGATCAGAAGCGAACCTGCAGCGACAGGCTGACCGTGCGCGGTGCGCCCAAGGTCAGGAACGGCGCAGACGGGCTGTAACCCGCAACCGCCGTCGGCAGCGCCAAGGCGCCCGTGGTCGAGGAGATAGAGCCGAAGAACTCTTCGTCTAACAGGGTGTAGACGTTCGCCTGCACGCGAACCGCCTTCACACCATCGACTTCGAAGTTGTAACCGGCGTCGAGGCTGTACACCGTGAAGCTCTTGACGAAAGCGTCATTGAGGTCGGTGGTGAAGCGATCATCGACAAACTTGCCTTCGAGACCGAGGTTGAAGCCCTCGAACGGACGCAGCTCAATGCGCCCCGCGTAGGTCCACTCCGGCGTTTCGACGAGGCGCTTGCCGGCGAGCGGCACTACGCCGGCGGCGCTGACCTGCAGATTGTTCTGCAGCTCGCTGTCGTTGTAGGAGGCCGAGCCGTTGACGACGATCCAGTCATTCACCTGCCAGCCGACCTGGAAATCGGCACCCTGCAGATCGACCGCGCCGACGTTACGGTCAACGCTGAAGCCGAGCTCGGGGTCGAACGAGGAGACGATGCGGTTCTTGAACTCCGACTTCCACACCGCCACCGAGGCGAGCAGAGTCTCGGAGCGATAGCGCCAGCCGATGTCGAACGAGTCGGTCTCTTCCGGATTCGGCAGAGCGCGGGCGAGCGAGCCGTCTGCGGCACGACGAACCGAGTAGAGGTTGTCCGTACGCGGCGCCGAGAGGCCACCGGCATACGAGGCGTAGATCGTGTTCGAATCGTTCAGCGCGTAGGTCAAACCGTTATTCGGCAGCACTTCCTCGAACTTCGCTTCGGCCTTGAAGGGCGGCACGTACTCGGTCGTCGAGCTGCCCAGGCGCACATTGCCGTTCGGCAGGGTGCTGGTCACAGGCTGCGTCGTGCAGAGTACGGAGCTCGACGCGTTCTGCGTGTAGCAGTACTGGTTGAGCTCGCGCTTGAAGAACGGTGCACGCACACCGATCGTCGCCGTCAGCTTTTCATCCAGGAACTTGCCGCGGTATTCGGCCGAGATCTGGTTCAGCTCAGCGATCGAGTAGCGGTCACGGCTACGCACGAAGCTGTTGTCAGCCGTGCGCACCTCGCGCCCCTGACGGCCGCCGAAAACGTTTTCCGGATTGCCGTTCGCATCGAGGTAGCCAAAGGCGCCGGTCTGACGGTGCTTGCCGTAGTCGAGCGCGTAGGCGAGACGCAGACGCTGCGTGTCCGAGAGGTCATAAATCAGCGACGCGTTGAGGCCGAAGCGCTTGGTGTTGGTGTTGTTCGGGCTGTAGAAGCGCACCGAGTCGAGCACGTCACCATCACCGTTGAGGTCAAAGCCCACTGCAGTGGTGTTGCCCACGACGCGACGATCGGCATTGTTCGCTGCTGCGGGCGTCTCGTTGAGCATCGTGGTGCCGCCGCCGTTGGCCAGCGTGTACTGGAACGAGGGATCGACGGCCAAACGCAGCTTGTCGCTGAGGTTCCAGAGCGAGTTGATGCGGATGTTGCCGGTGTCCGACGGGTTGACGCGCAGGCCGTAATAGTTGGTGCAGGCCGAGGGGTTCAGCACGTTTTCGGTGCCGCCCGTATTCGGCGCTGCGTTCTCGTCCTGACGCGTGCCGGCGACGCCCGGAACCCGGGTGCAGATCGGCAGGTTGTCGAAATTACGGCCGTTGGTGAGCCACTGCGCTTCGGTGGCGTTGCGGTAGAAGTTGTTGCGGTTGCGGTTGAAGTGGAACGAGGCCGCGATGAAGTTGCCGCCTTCCAGATCCTGCTGGATGCGCGCGTTGAACTGGCGCTTGTAGATCTCGCCCGGGCCCTTGTACTTGTCGTTAGAGGAGTGCGACGCAGTGATGTAGGCGCGCGTGCCCCAGGGGCCGATCTCACCGGTCTCGTACATGCCGAAGTAACGGCGATAGTTGTACTCGCCACCCGACACCGACAGCATGCCGCCGGATTCTTTCGACGGGCGACGCGTACGGTTGTTGATGGTGCCGCCCGTGGCCGAGGCCGTGGGGCTGTCGACGTCGGTCGTGCCGAGGTTCACGTCCACCGCTTCGATGAGTTCGGCGTCGATCTGCTGGTTGGTGTAGATCGCGTAGTTGCCGGTGTCGTTGAGCGGGATGCCGTCAAAGGTGAGCGAGACGCGCGCACCGTCGAAACCGCGCAAGCGCAGGTTGCCACCCGAGCTGCCGTACGGGTCGGTGTTGGTGAACACGAGACCTGGCACTTGGTTCAGCGACTCGAGGAAGGTCTGACCCGGAATGTAGTTGCTGAGCGAATCACCGGTGATGGTGATACGCGACTTGGCCGCGTTCTGCTCCGTGACGATGCCGAGCGACGGGGCGCGGCGACCGGTGACGACGATCTCTTGCAGGTCTTCCGCGGCCGTCGTACCCGTGGACTGGGCGAAGGCCGAGGGTGCCGTGGCGACAACCACCAACGGGCAGGCGAGAAGAACGGCGAGCGTGAAGCGCGAGCGTCGCATGGCGGACACGGGCAAAGCATTACCCGACAGCAGCGTGGACATCGTTGCAAGTCTCCAGATGAACGAAACGAATTCTTTACAGGGCTTCCTGCCCTGCGGGATGTGGGGCGTATTAGACAAACGACCGGTGAATATTCTATGACAGCCGGTGCCTTTCGCGCACCCCGCCTGGCGTCTCATTTTTACAACACCCGGAATTATAACCCTCGGACGATCGGTCGCTAGGCCTCGCCGCTTTCGAGTGCTGCAACGAAGTGCCGTCGACAGAGCGGTACGTAGCGATCGTTTCCGCCGATCTCGACTTGCGCTCCCGATGATTCAACGCGCCCATCGGGGCGGACGCGGACCACCATCGTGGCTTTGCGTCCGCAGTGGCACACGGTCTTGAGCTCGACCAAGTTATCGGCCCAGGCCAGCAATTGCGCGCTGCCCTCGAAGAGCCTGCCGAGGAAGTCCGTGCGCAGCCCGTAGCAAAGCACGGGGACGTTGAGTTCATCCACCACCCGTGCGAGCTGGCGAACATGCTCCGCCGTCAAGAACTGCGCCTCATCGACCAAGACGCAGGCGAGCGGCGCTGTCGCCTGCTCGGCCGCGATGTCGGTATGCAGGTTGCGCCCCGGGCTGAAGTGGCGCGCTTCGGCGCTGATGCCGATGCGCGAGGCGACCTTGCCGCCGGCGCGGTCATCCAGTTTCGCGGTGTAGACAAGCGTGCGCATGCCGCGCTCGCCGTAGTTGTGCGACGCCTGCAGCAACGCCGTGGATTTACCGGCGTTCATCGTCGAGTAATAGAAGTACAGCTTGGCCATGCGACGTCCCTGTGTCGCGTCCGTTATTTGAGTTTGATTTCCCGCAACCGCTCTTGCAGATATTCCTCGGCAAGGATGGGTGGCAGCGGCTCGGGTTTGCCCGGTCCCACGCACGAGGGCAGGGCGGCGATGGGAAAGTCCGGGTTGAAATGCAGGAAAAACGGCATCGAGTAGCGAGCGTGTCGCGCCCGATCGCTCTTAGGGTTGATCACGCGATGACTGGTCGATCGCAAGGTGCCGTTGGTGAGTCGCTGCAGCATATCGCCCACATTGACGACCATGGAGCCGGGTGCGGGATTCACATCGAGCCATTCACCGCGCTTGCTTTGTACCTGTAGCCCGGGCTCTTCGGCGCCAAGCAGTAGCGTGATGACGTTGATGTCTTCGTGCGCACCGGCGCGCACACTCTCGGTGGGCTGAGGCGGCATGGGCGGGTAGTGGATGACGCGCAGCACACTGTTACCGAGCTGGACTTTGTCTTCAAAAAAATCAGCCGGCAGGTTCAGGATCGCAGCGATCGCCCGCAGGATGCGACGACCCGTCAAATCAAAAGTCTCGAACATCTCGATCGACGCTTCACGAAAGCCCGGCAGTTCGTCGATCCAAACGTTATCGGCCATGTACTTGCGATAGTCATGACCGGGCGGCAGTTCGCGACCCACGTGCCAGAACTCTTTCAAATCATGGTGTGTCGCCCCTTTGGCGGTCTCGATGCCAAAAGGCGTGTAGCCGCGGGCACCGCCGCCTCCCGGCACGTGGTAGCGGCGCTTGGCCTCCTCCGGCCAGGCAAAGAAGGCTTGGTAGAGCCCGAGAAAGCGGTCGATCAGTGTCTGCGGCATGCCGTGGTCCGTCAGGATCACGAAGCCGTGGCCTTCGTAGGCCGCCCCCAGATCGCGCACGAAGGGCGGTGAGTCTGCCTCGCGCAGGCTCAAGGTCGGGATCACATCGCTCATCGGTGCATTCTGCACCCGATTGCCCCCTACGTTAAGATTTGCAGCATGTGGGATCCACTCCTTCGCTTGCTGGCGGCCTATCTGCTCGGCTCACTCAACGGCAGCCTGTTGCTCGGCAAGTGGCGAGGCGTGGACATTCGTACCCAGGGAAGTGGCAACGCCGGTGGAACCAACGCCCTGCGCACGCAAGGCAAGGCCTTTGCGCTCGGCGTGATCATCATCGATGTGGCCAAGGTGTACCTGGCCGTTCGCGCCCTGCCAGGGCTGTTTGCTCCCGTCGAGGGCGTGGCTGACCCGCTGTCTTTGGCGTGGTTGCAAGTCGGCTGCGGATTCGCGGCTGTGGTAGGACACGTCTACCCGATTTTTCACGGGTTCCGCGGCGGTAAGGGCGTGGCGACGCTCCTCGGTAGTTTGCTCGCGTTGGCGCCGGTGCTGCTGCTCGGCGTGCTCGCCGTCTGGTTCGTCATGATGATGCTGTTTGGCTATGTCGGTCTCGGCTCGATGGTGGCGGCCGCAGCGCTGCCTGCGCTCGCGCTGTGGGCGGGCAAGGCCGGCTGGATCGCAGCGCACACGGTTGAGTCGCTCGTCGCTTTCGGCGCGGCCTGTGCGCTGTTCGTGCTCTGGACCCATCGCAGCAACATCGCGCGCATGCGCCAAGGCACCGAGCCTCGTGCGAGAAGCCTCTGGCTGCTTGGGCGATGGCGCGCATGAGCACGCTGCTCGAGCAGGTCTATCGAACGCTGGCAACGGGTCAGACCCTCTCGGGCGAGGCCCTCGCCCAGGGTCTCGGTGTGACGCGCAGCGCGGTCTGGAAAGCCATCGAGACGCTGCGCGATCTCGGCTTGACCATCGAGGAGCAAACTCAGCGCGGGTATCGTCTGGCCACCCCAGTGCAGCCGCTGGATGCCGCGGCGCTGCGCGCGGCTCTGCAACCGGTGGCCGGGAATCTTCACGCTCTCGAGGTGCGTTGGTCGGCACTCTCGACCAATGCCGAGTTGCTCGCCGCTTCTATGCCACCGGTGGGCCAATTCGACGTCTTGTTGGTCGAGCATCAGTCAGCGGGTCGCGGCCGTCGCGGGCGTGTCTGGCGCTCGGCGTTGGGCAACAGTGTGTGTCTTTCGGTAGCAACGAGCTTCGATCCCACCCCGCGTGATCTGCCAGCGCTCACGCTCGTCATCGGCCTCAGCGTGCGCGCGGCCTTGCAGCGCTGCGGCGCGACGGGCATCGCCCTGAAATGGCCGAACGATCTGGTGCTCGTCCAACGAGATGCCGAGGGGCAGCCTGTGCTCGCCAAACTCGGTGGCATCCTCGTAGAACTGCGTGCTGAAGCGGCGGGCTCGGCGCACGTGGTCATTGGCCTCGGCCTCAATATTCGGCTTGATCCCGTAGCGCGCAGCGAGATTGCAGCCACCGGTAACCTCGCCGCGGCGCTCGCAGACTGTGGTGTCGACCCACTACAACGCAACGTGCTCATCGCTTGTGTGCTCGAGTCGATGTTGCAGGCGGTCACTCGTTTTTCGGCCCAGGGCTTTGCGCCATTTCGCGCCGCCTGGGCGGAAGCGGATGCGCTGCGGGGCGAGTCGGTGCGCGTGTCGGGTACGGGTGCCGAGCGTGCGGGAACCGCGATGGGAATCGACGCGCACGGCGCCTTGCAGTTGCGCACGGCGCAGGGCGAAGAGTTCACCGTCACGGCCGGTGAGATCTCGGTGCGTCGGAGTGGGGCCGCGTGAAGCGCCACCGCGTCTTGCTCATTGATCTTGGCAATACGCGCGTCAAGTGGGCCTGGTTGCGCCGCGATGGTGCGCCCGGTCGGATGCGTGCAGCGGAGCACGCGGGCTGGGGTGCAAAAGATTTCGCCAAAGAATTATTCGATCGAGTTCCCAAGGGCGACGCAGTCGAGGTGCTTGTCGTCAGCGTTGCGGGCGCTCGGGTGCGCGCAGCGCTACGCAAGGCGGTACGCGCGGCGACCGGTCGCTGGCCTCGGCTCGTGCGCAGCGTCCGCGCTCTTGCTGGTGTTAAAAATGGCTACCGCGATCCGTGGCGGCTCGGGGCCGATCGCTGGCTCGCGCTGCTTGGTGCGCGCGAGCTGCAACGACCTCGCAGTGCGGTGTGCGTCGCTGTCATCGGCACGGCACTGACGCTCGACCTGCTTGATGCGGAGGGTGTGCATCGTGGTGGTGCGATCGTCCCCGGTCCACAACTGATGACCGACACGCTGCTGCGCTCGACAGGCGGTATCCGTCGGCGCGTCCGTCGCGGGCCAGGGCGGGCCCAAGAGCTCTTCGCTCGCGATACACGCTCGGCGCTCGCCGCCGGCGCACATCATGCTGCGGCGGCCGTGATTGAGCGCGCACTCGCCGAGGCGCGCGGCCGCAAAGCACCCCGAAAACGCGTGGAATTGCTGCTGACGGGTGGGGCGGCGCTGCAGGTCAGTCGCCTGTTGCGCGTCCCACACAGGCTCGAGGCCAGCCTCGTACTACGGGGTCTTGCACGCGCAGTGCGGCCAGTCAGCTAGAATACGTTGGCGGAACGCCGGGTTAGCACAGGGGTAGTGCAGCAGTTTTGTAAACTGTTGGTCGGGGGTTCAAATCCCTCACCCGGCACCAATTTTCAAGGGCTTAGCTTCTCACCGCCAGCCCGCCGAGCCTTGTTTTCGCCGCCCGAATTGGACGAGATTTGGACAAGATTCGGACGCCGTCGACAGAGCGCATTTTAAACCGGTACTAGGTCTCTTGCACGGCGCATTCGCGTGCAGGCAAGAACGAATTCTAAGAACACAGACCCCCCCCCGGGTGGCACCCCCCGAATTAGTTTAGGAGTCCCGCCAGCAGCGCCTTGCACTTGATTGTGGACGAACGCCACGGAGAGTTGAGCGAATCCCTTCGATAGCTTTTCATCCGTTCAACATCTTAAGGATATCGTCTCGGAAATAGATGTCCGTTCTGGCTATTTATTTGGTGAGAATGAAATCATTGATTCGCTAGGTGCTGTCGGTTAGCGTCAACTTCTTGGTCAACTTCCAGAGT
>JBJTBK010000310.1:0-12031 GCA_046091245.1 Nevskiaceae bacterium
CCCGCTCGCCGAGCCAACCGTCGAGCGTGTTGCCCTTGTCGCGCTCGGACACCGACGGACGCCAGCGCCCCTCGGTCGAGTCGGGGAAATGGCTGCTTTTGACGCGATCACCCACTGCGACCTCGTCGACACCTTCGCCCACCGCAATGACTTCGCCCGCGCCTTCGCTTAGCGGAATCGATGCTTTGTTGGCGCCGATGGGAAAGAAGCCAGCCACGATGCCGCGATCCCGTGCGTTGATGGAGGTCGCCACGACGCGCACCAGCACTTCGCCGCGCTGGGGTAGCGGAGTGTCGCGCGTGGTCAATTGCAAGTTGTCGATCGACGGTGGAGTGCCGATGCGCCAGACCCGCGAGCGCTCACGCGCGCCGGGTCGACCACTGCGTTGTGCCGAGCCCGAGGCGGCCTCGGCCTCGACGGCGCTGAGGCTGGCACTGCCCGCGGCGGTGGCACTGGCCACGGTCAGAAAATCACGTCGGTCCAAGTCGCAACTCCGTAATCGAGGCGGCTACCCGCACGATGTCCTCTTCGTGACTGGCTTCGCGCCACGGCTCACGCAGCGCCGCGTCGTACCATTCGCGCATCGCGGGCAGCGCGAGCAGCCGCGCGGCATACGCATCGGCGCCCGCATCGAGGGTCAGCCCATAGGTCTGCAGACGAAACGCCACGGGTGCATAAAAGGCATCCACGGCGGTGAATGCGGTACCCGCGAGGACCGGCCCGCCGAAGCGGTCCAAGCCCTCGTTCCACAACACCCGCAGACGCCGCAGTTCGACTTCGAGTGCAGTGGATCGCTCGCGCAATACCACCCGCTGACCGCAAGTCATGCTGCAAACCGAACGCAGCGTGCCAAAACCCGAGTGCATTTCGGACGCGGCGCAGCGTGCCCAGGCGCGAGCTGTGGAATCGACAGGCCAGACGCCAGGATGCCGCTCGGCCAGATATTCCACGATAGCCAGCGAGTCCCACACACGCAGTTCGCCGTGATGCAGGCAAGGCACGCGCCCGGTCGGCGAGATCGCCGGAAACGGATTCGGCTCGCCTGCGTTCGGGAACGGAATCAACCGCTCCTCGAACGGTAGCTCGAGGGTGCGCATCAGCACCCACGGCCGCAATGACCACGAGGAGTAGTTGCGATTGGCGATGTACAGCGCGTAGCCCGACATGGGTCGATTACTGCGCGGGTTTGCGGAACTTAAGCGTGAAGCGATCGCTGTAACCGGCGATCGAGGGGCGCTGACTGTCGTAATGCAGTTCGTCATCCGGCCGGTAGTGCAGGTTGCTGAAGGCCTCGAACTGGAAGCCCGCGTCGAGGGCTTCTTTGATGACGAGCACGGGATCGATCCGGCGCCAGTTCTCGTCCGAGGTCGGCTCGTTGTGGCGGCGGGTGTGATCGACGATGCCGTAGATGCCGCCCGGTTTCAACGCGGCGAACACGGCCTTGTTGAGCATGCCGCGTGCGGCAGGCGTCATGTTGTGCACGTTGCGGAAGGTCAGCACCATGTCGACGTTCTTGAGCGGGATCTCGATGGCCTCCGCATCGAACACGCCGCGCTGACCCGACGGGCGGGTCACGAACTTGCCTTCGGCCACCTGCACCTTGTCGAGGCCCCACTCTTTGAGGCGCGGGGCGAGGCGCGCGGCACCGCCAAAGAGGTGCAACTGACCTTTCTCGGCGAGCGTAAGACCGAGCACCTTGGTGTACCAGCCTGCGCCCGGCATGATCTCGACGACGGTCATGTTCTCTTTTAGGCCAAAGAATTCCAGGGTCTGCACGGGCTTGCGTTCGATCGCATCACGCGCACGCTCTTCAGGGGTGCGGATGTTGCTCGCAAGCGCCTTTTCGATACGCTGAGCGATCTCGCTTTTCGGCGGTGCGGCACCCATCTGCGCCGATAGCGGCGCGGCGAGTGGCAGCACGAGCAGCGCGGCAGCGAGACGACAGATCGTGGAGCTGATCTTTGACATGACATGACCTCCAAGGGTGATGAATCACGAACGGGTACGCCATACGGCGCCTTGGAGGATTGTGGCGTATCCGTGGCGCAAGTGCATGACCGTGCCCGCGTGCTAGAGTTTCTGTCCACGGCGTGACTGCAAGCCGCGGAGCGCTTGCACGCCATGGGGTGATTTCAAGGTCGCTTTGCCGTCTGGGAGGTCTCGATGGGCTCATCGCGTATGACGGTCTTTCGGGCACCCGTGGCTCGACGTGCGGTATTGGCTGCGTTAGGCGCCGCGGCGGCCTTGCAGGCCACCGGCACGGCGTTGGCGCGCGCGGCTGGCCAGCTGCTCGAGGCGCTGCCCGGCAAACGAGCGCTGCGCAGACTGACCCATAGGCCGCCGAACTACGAAACTCCGCTGGAGTACTTTCGTTCCGTGCTCACGCCGAATGACGCATTTTTCGTTCGGTATCACCATGCCGTGATCCCGCAAATTGATGCGGCCGAGTTTCGATTCGAGGTGGTGGGCGCGGCGCTTGAGAGGCCTTTGACGCTGACGCTGGCCCAGTTGCGTACGGAGTTTCCGGCGGCCGAGCTCGTCGCCGTGTGCCAGTGCTCCGGCAATCGCCGTGGGCTCTTCGACCCGCCGGTACCTGGCCTTCAGTGGGGGCACGGCGCGATGGGCAAGGCGCGCTGGCGCGGGGTGCGTTTGGCCGACGTGCTGGCGCGCGCCGGCCTTCGCAATAACGCCGTCGAGCTCGCGTTCGATGCGGCCGACGCGGCACCACTCGAGGGTGCGCCGGATTACGTCAAGTCGTTGCCGCTTGGCAAGGCGCTGCATCCCGATACCTTGCTTGCCTACGAAATGAACGGAGCGCCGCTACCTGAGCTCAACGGCCATCCCTTGCGCCTCGTGGTGCCGGGCTGGACCGCGACCTATTGGATCAAACAGGTCACTCGGATCGAAGCGCTCGCCGCACCGGCAAGCGGTTTTTGGATGGCGGGTGCGTACCGTATGCCGCGCTCGGCATTCCCCTTGCTCGAGCGCTTTCCCTCGCAGGAAAGCGGCGAGCGTGCGCCGGTTACCGAGATTGCAGTCAATTCTTTAATCACCAGTACAGAGTCCTCCGTCGGGGGGCGAATGCGGGTTGGCGGCATCGCTTGGGATGCCGGTCACGGCATCGATCGGGTCGAGGTCTCCGCTGAGGGTGGACGTAGTTGGCAGCGCGCCGAGCTCGGGGAGGATTTAGGGCGGTATTCGTTCAGGCCTTGGCAGCTCGAGTACTCACCACTCAGCGCGGGCGCGCAGGAGTTGTGGGCGCGCGCCAGCAATCGGGCGGGGCAGACGCAGGTTGAGCGGCCGATCGCCAATCCCTCCGGGTATCAACACAACGCGTTTCACCGGGTTCGCGTCGAGGTGAAGTCATGAGCATGCGCAGAGTCACAATCCTCACGCTGAGTCTGATGATGGCCGCAGCCACGGTTTCTCTGGTCGAGGTTCGGGCCGCTTCTTCTGGTACGGCGTCTGGCGCCGAGCCCGAGGCGCGGGCGGGCGAGGGTCGCGAGTTGTTCGTGGCGCGTTGCTCCTCCTGTCACAGCCTCGATTACATGGAAATGCATTCTCGATTTGGCACGCGCGCGCTGTGGGAGGCCGAAGTCACCAAGATGCGCAACGCCTACAAAGCCCCGCTCGATGACGCGGAAGCGAAGGCTATCGTCGAGTACCTCGCGCAGGCCTACGGGCCGACGAGTCCGGCCGCTTCGGTTGCCCGCTAGCGGACGATTGCCAGCAATTCGATATCGAATACGAGCGTTGCGCCCGGCTTGATGGTGGGCGGGGCGCCGCGCTCACCGTACGCGAGTTCAGGCGGACACACGATGCGCGTGCGTGCCCCGACGCGCATCTGCTGGAGAGCGCTGGTCCAGCAGGGGATCACGCCCTTGACGGGGAGCGTGGCGGGTGTACCGCGTTGGCGCGAACTGTCGAAGACCGTGCCATCGACGAGCGCGCCTTCGTAGTGCACGCTGACCTGATCGGCAGGCGTGGGCACGGCGCCGGTTCCCGGGGTCAGCGGTTGCAGGATCACCCCATTGTCCAGTCGTGCGACGTTAGGTGCCGTGGTGACCCGAGCCAGGAATGCCTCAGCGGCCTGCTTTTCGCGCTGCAATGTGGCGGCACGACGCGCGGCCTGCATGCTGTGCAAGCCCTCGGCTTCGGCCGCCAGGTCCACCTTGGGTGGCTTGCCGAGCACGCCGTCCTCCAGGCCCTGCCGCACGAAACGCAGTTCCTCTGTCGTCAGCGCAAAGCCATCCAACGTGCGTGAGATCAACTGACCGAGCGTGTACAGCGTGCGCGATTCGGGTGAGTTGAGCATGGGCTCGAGCGGGTCTTGCGGCCGGCTTTCGCGTGTCTGGGTCGTCGTCGCGTTGGAGGTGGCATCCGCGGTGGACGCCGCCAGCGCAAGACAGGGCAGGAGCAACGCGGCGCAGGCCGCGCGCACGAGTCGATCGTTCATTGGCCATCCCCCGTGGTCGTCCGTCCGAACCCCCCTGACCCGGCGCGGTCGACCTTTTGGTATCTTGCGCCTTACCACAGGTCTGTCAACCTCCGGACGGTGCCCATGCCAAAAATATCCGCGCGCGGCGGTTGCGCCGCTTCTGCCCGCGGTAGGACCCGGCCTCGAGGGCGCTACAGGCTGTGGGCCGCGCTGCTCGCCGGATGGCTGTCCGCCTCGGCCCTTTCGATGTCCGCCGAACACCACCCGGTGCTGCGTGAGCCGCGGGGCGAGGAGGTATCGACCCGAGTGCTGCTCGGCTGGCGCGCGGCGCCCGCGCTGCGCACGCGCGATGAGCTCCTCGAGGATGTGGCGAGCATCGGTGAACGGTCCCGTGTGCCAATGCAGCTGGTGGGCGAAGTGTCGCCGGCACTGAGCGTGGTGCGCGTTGCCATCCCACTGTCCCGCGACAATCTCGAGGCGGCGCTCGAGGACTTGCGTGCCGATCCTTCGATCGCCTTTGCCGAACCCGATCGGCGTCGTTATCCGCATGCCCTGCCGAACGATCCGCTGTTCACCAACCAGTGGTATCTGCAAGCAACCCAAGCCTCGTCTTTGGCGGCCTCGACGGCGTGGGATACCACCTCAGGTAGCAATGGCATCGTCATCGCCGTGCTCGATACCGGCGTGCGCTTCGATCATCCGGATCTCGGGCGTGCGGCGGACGGCGGGCGGTTACTACCCGGCTACGATTTCGTTGCCGCCGACAGCAACGGCAGTTTCACCACCGCCAACGATGGCAATGGACGTGACGCGGACCCTACCGATCCTGGGGATTGGGTGACCTCCAGCGAGGCGAGTTCGTCGCTGTTTGGCGGCGCTTGCGATGGCGCCTCCGACTCGTCCTGGCACGGCACGCGAGTGTCCGGTTTGATCGGTGCGCGCTCGAACAACGCGCTCGGGGTCACGGGCATGACGTGGACGCCATGGATCTTGCCGGTGCGGGTGCTCGGCAAGTGTGGCGGCTACGACTCGGACATTCTTACCGGCATGCGCTGGGCGGCAGGGCTCGAGGTGAGCGGCGTCGAGGCCAATCCCTATCCGGCGCGTGTGCTCAATCTCAGCCTTGGGTCGAGCGAGCGTTGCAGCAATTCCTATCAAGGCGTGATCGACGAACTCGTGGCGCGCGGCGCCGTCGTGGTGGCTTCGGCAGGGAACGAGTCGGGTCCGGTCAGCGCACCCGCTAATTGCAACGGTGTGGTTGCGGTGGTGGCGCTGCGTCATGTGGGCACCAAGGTGGGGTTCAGCAATCTCGGTTCACGCGCCACGCTCGGCGCGCCGGGCGGCAACTGCGTCAACGAGGGTGCCAACCAGCCCTGTTTGTTCTCGATCGACACCACCACCAACAGCGGGCGCACGGGCCCGGTCAACAATACCTACACGGACCAGTTCAATTACAACGTCGGCACGAGTTTTTCGGCGCCGCTGGTCGCCGGCATTACCGGTTTGATGTTGTCGGTCAATGCGAGTCTGTCGTCGGCAGAGGTTACGGCTCGATTGCGCGCGGGCGTGCGACCTTGGCCCGCTGCGCCCACTGATCGCGTGCTGCCGGTGTGCCGCGTGCCGAGCGGCGTCAATGATTTGCAGCCTAGCGAGTGCGTGTGCACGAGCGCTGCCTGCGGTGCGGGTATGGCGCATGCGCCGGGTGCCGTGAGCGAGGCGCTGCGCCCGATCGCCACCGTGGTGGTGCCGAGTAGTGTGACGGCGGGACAGAACGTAGTGCTGCAGGGGGGCGGTGCTGCAGCCTGTGGTCGCAGCGTGTCGAGCTATGCGTGGAGCGTCGTCAATGCTGGCACCGGCGGCAGCTTGGTCTCGGGCAGCAACAGCGCGGCCGCAACGGTGGTTGCGCCCTCGAGCGGTACGCTGCAGGTGCGACTGACGGTCACCGATTCCTCGGGGGCGATCGATCGGGCGGATGTGAACATCAGCGCGTCGAGCGCGAGCAGCACGGCACGCTCGAGCGTGACCGTAAGCGCCTGCCCAACCGCCATCGTCATCGGCGGTGCGCCGCCGACCCCGACTCCGAGTCCGACCCCGACGCCCGTCACTCCGCCGACTGCATCGGGGGGTGGCGGTGGCGGCAGCCTCGATCCGCTGGCATTTTTGCTGCTCGGCGGATTCTGGTGGTGGCGACGGCGTCTTCCAGCCGCCGCAACGCGTTAAGGAGCCAAGGCATGGCACACACAGGACGGCGCACGGTGCTGCTCACCGGGGCCTCATCGGGTATCGGCGAGGGGCTCGCCCGCGAGCATGCGCGGCGCGGCGATCGGGTGGCGTTGTTGGCACGCCGACGCGAGCGACTTGAACTCTTGCAGCAGTCATTGCAGGCCGAGGGGGCCGAGGTCAGCATCCACGCGGGTGACGTGTGCCGCGATGGCGATGTGGCGGCCGTAGTCAAAGAATTAGGTGCTGCGGGTATCGGTATCGACATCGTCTACGCCAATGCCGGCTTTGGTGTGGCGGGTGCGCTGCAGCGTTTGACGCTCGCCGACTACCACCGCCAATTCGATACCAATGTCTTCGGCATGCTGCGCACCATCTACGAGACGCTCGATGCGCTGCGGGCGAGCCGCGGCCGGCTCGTGCTCGTTGGCAGTGTTGCAGTGCACGTCGCGGCGCCCGGTTCCTCGCCGTACTCGATGAGCAAGTTTGCCGTGCGCGCCTTGGCTGAGGCCGTTCGCGGTGACCTCGCAGGCGAGGGCATCGCTGTGACGCTGGTCTCACCGGGGTTCGTCGATTCGGATATCCGCCGCACCAATAATCGCGGCGAATTGCAGGCCGATGCGCCGGATCCGATTCCGGCCTGGGTTCGCGTCAAGACGGAGGTCGCGGTGCGCGAAATCGTGCGTGGCGTCGAGCGGCGACGGCCCGAGATTATTGTCACTGGGCACGGCAAGCTGATCGTCTTCATGGCGCGGCATTTCTCTGGCCTGCTGCGCTGGTTCGGCATGCGTGTGTACAAAGCGCGGCCTGAGCCGCGCGCACCCAAGGCTTGAGTCGCCCGCCGTGTCGACTCGCGCCTTGTTCCCGACACTGGTTCACGTTGCACCGCTCGCGGCTGCGCGGGCCCGCAGTGCCGTGGCGACGCTCAATCGCCGATTACTCGCTGAGACCTGGCAATTGCAGCGCGACGATGTGGCCGGCCAGCGATGGTCGGCGCGGCGCTATCCGGGCGGGTACACCTCATACGGCTCGGTGTGTCGGCTGCAGCAAGTCTCGCCCACCTTTGCTGAGCTCGAGCGCCGGCTGCAGCCGCACCTGCGCCGCTTCGCCACCGCTTTGGCGCTCGATCTGCAGGGGCGCAGCCTCGCGATGACCGATTGTTGGGTCAACATCATGCCGCAAGGGGTGGTACACAGCCTGCACCTGCATCCGGTGTCGACCATCAGCGGCACCTATTACCTGCGCACCCCGGCGGGTTCGTCGGGCCTCAAGTTCGAGGACCCCCGTCTCGATCGCTTCATGGCGGCGCCGCCCCGCCGCGCCGATGCGCCGCCCGAGTTGCAGCCGTGGCATACGGTGCCGGCCAAGACCGGCCAGGTGGTGCTGTTCGAGAGTTGGTTGCGCCATGAGGTGCCGCCTAACCCGTCGACCACGCCCCGGGTCAGCGTGTCCTTCAATTTCAACTGGTTTTGAGGCGCGCATCGGGCGATTTTTACTGCGTGAGCCTTGGGTGCCGTTTTGAACAAGGAAGCCATCCTTGTTAAAGTAAGGAATGGCCAAGGTCACCAGCAAGCTCCAGTTCACCCTGCCGAAGAGATTGGCCGAGCAAGTGGGCATTGTCGCCGGTGATGAGGTCGACGTGTCGCTGGTTGGCGACGGTTTGCGCATCATCCCGGCCGGAAAAGTCGTCCCCACAGGGTTGAGCACCGCTGAGCGTTTGCGGCTGTTCCATGAGGCCACGGCGCGCCAGCGTGTGCGCGATCGCCTCTTCGAGGGCCTCAGCTCACGCTCTCGCGACTGGACCCGTGACGAGCTTTACACCCGTGGCGAGCTCCCCAGTGACCCGTCCGACACTAAATTGCCTCGTTGACACCAACGTCTTGGTTTATCGGCACGACCCCCGCGATCAGGACAAGCAAAGGCGTGCTACCGAGCTCATTGAAGCGGGTATTGGCTCGCAATCCCTTTGTATCGCCCATCAATCCGTTCTCGAGTTCGTCTCGGTCCTGAGTCGACCGCGAAAGTCCCTCGGCGACCGCCCCCTGCTGTCCCTGTCGGACGCACTGCTGGAGGCAGAGTCCTTGATGCGTCAACTCACGGTGTTGTTCCCTTCTCGGGCGGTGGTGCACACGGCGATGCGCGGTACGACGCTCTATGGCCTGCCGTGGTTCGACGCACAGATCTGGGCCATCGCCGAGGTTAATGGGCTGGATCAGATTCTGTCGGAGGACTTCCAGCACGGGCGACACTATGGCGCAGTGCGGGTAGTGAACCCGTTTGTGCAGGGTCTCGGGGTCCAAGAGTTGCCCGCCATGTACGCGACCCGCCCGGTGCGGATTGACAGTCCGGGGGCCGATCCCTAGAATCCGCGGCCTTCTTCGGTGACCCCTCTCACGGCGGGTCACCGGAAAACAGCGATCTACGAAGCACCGGGCCGCCCTCGCAAGGGGGCGGCCCGGGTTGTCTGCGGAGGTCGCCCGCCGCAGCCGGTCGTCGAGCTGTCGGTCGTAGGTCCGGGTTCTCCCGTCAGGGATGTTTTAGCGGACCTTGCGAACGGCGTCTCCTATCCGGTCGTTTTTGGTTTTGTAACGCTGTAGATCTGGAGACTGCATGGCCACCACAGGTCAGCTGATTCGCGCCCCGCGCCTCACACGCACCGAGAAAACCAAGGTGCCGGCCCTCGGCGCAGCCCCGCAAAAGCGCGGCGTGTGCACTCGCGTGTACACCACCACCCCGAAAAAGCCCAACTCGGCCCTGCGCAAGGTCTGCCGTGTTCGGCTCGTCAACGGTTACGAGGTCACCTCGTACATCGGTGGCGAAGGGCACAACCTGCAGGAGCACTCAGTGGTGCTCATCCGCGGTGGTCGTGTCAAAGATCTGCCAGGCGTGCGCTACCACACGGTGCGCGGCACCCTCGACTGCGCGGGCGTCAACGACCGCAAGCAGAGCCGTTCCAAGTACGGCGCCAAGCGCCCGAAGAACAAGTAAGGTTCAGGAGATCGAACGATGTCACGTCGTGCCCAAGCCCCGGTCCGCCACATCCTGCCGGACCCCAAGTTCAACAACGATATGCTCGCCAAGTTCATGAACGTGGTCATGAAGAGCGGCAAGAAGTCAGCCGCCGAGCGCATCATCTACGGAGCGATCGGTCGCATTTCTGAAAAGACCGGCAAGCAGGGCGGCGACGCCATTGCGCTGCTCTCGCAGGCTCTCGACAACGTCAAGCCCGTGGTCGAGGTGAAGTCGCGCCGCGTCGGTGGCGCCACCTATCAGGTTCCGGTCGAAGTGCGTGCGACGCGTCGACAGACGCTGGCCATGCGCTGGGTCATCGAAGCCGCGCGTGCGCGCAGCGAAAAGTCGATGGCGTTCCGCCTGGCTCACGAGTTGATGGAAGCGGCGGAAAACCGCGGTGCCGCCGTTCGCAAGCGCGAAGATACGCACCGCATGGCCGAGGCCAACAAGGCCTTCGCGCATTACCGCTGGTAATCGGTCGGACGATCTCTTGTCATGGCCCGCGTCACTCCAATCGAGCGCTACCGGAATATCGGTATTTCGGCGCACATCGATGCGGGCAAGACCACGACGACCGAGCGCATCCTGTTCTACACGGGTGTGTCGCATAAAATCGGCGAGGTCCATGACGGCGCAGCCGTAATGGACTACATGGAGCAGGAGCAGGAGCGTGGCATCACGATCACCTCCGCGGCCACCACCTGCTTCTGGAAGGGCATGGACAAGTCCTTCCCCGAACATCGCATCAACGTCATCGACACGCCGGGGCACGTCGACTTCACGATCGAGGTCGAACGCTCGCTGCGGGTGCTCGACTCGGCCGTGGCGCTGTTTTGCGCCGTGGCAGGCGTGCAGCCGCAGTCGGAGACGGTGTGGCGGCAGATGAACCGCTACGGCGTGCCGCGCATCGCGTTCGTCAACAAGATGGACCGCTCGGGCGCCAACTTCATGCGCTGCGTTGAGCAGAGTCGCAGGCGGCTGCGAGGCAACCCTGTGCCTGTGCAGTTGCCGATCGGCGCCGAGGATGACTTCGAAGGCGTCGTCGATCTGATGCGCATGCAGGCGATTTACTGGGACATGGACACCCAGGGCATGAACTTCGAGTACCGGGACATCCCGGCCAATCTGCTCGACGAATCGCGTCGGCTGCGCACGCAGTTGATCGAGTCGGCCGCCGAGGCCAATGAAACCCTGATGAACAAATACCTCGAGGGCGAAGAGCTTACCCTCGAGGAGATCAAGGTCGGGCTGCGCGAGCGCGCCTGGCGCAACGAGATCGTGCTGTGCATGTGCGGCAGTGCCTTCAAGAACAAAGGTGTGCAGGCGCTGCTCGATGCGATCGTCGAGTTCATGCCCTCGCCCGTGCACATGCCGCCCGTGAAGGGCCTCGGTGAAGATGGTGGCCCCGCCACGCGTACCGCGGCGGACGATGCGCCGTTTGCGGCGCTCGCCTTCAAGATCCTGAACGATCCGTTCGTCGGCAATCTGACGTTCTTCCGCGTCTACTCGGGTGTACTGAACTCGGGCGACTCGGTGTTCGTGCCGACGAAATCGAAAACCGAGCGCATCGGGCGCTTGCTGCAGATGCACGCTTCGGAGCGCACCGAAATCAAGGAAGTCCGCGCCGGCGACATTGCTGCGGCGGTTGGCCTGAAAGACGTCACCACCGGCGATACGTTATGTGCCGAGGGCAAGGTCATCACCCTCGAGAAGATGGTGTTTCCGAACCCCGTCATCTCGGTGGCCGTCGAGCCAAAGACCAAGGCCGACCAGGAAAAGATGGGCTTCGCGCTGCAGCGCCTCGCCAAGGAAGACCCGTCGTTTCGCGTGCACACCGATCAGGAATCCGGGCAGACGATCATCTCCGGGATGGGCGAACTGCACCTCGAAATCATCGTCGATCGCATGAAGCGCGAGTTCAAGGTCGAGGCGAACGTCGGCAAGCCGCAAGTCGCCTATCGCGAGACCATTCGGGGCCGCGTCGAGTCCGAAGGCAAGTTCGTGCGCCAGTCGGGTGGTCGTGGCCAGTACGGCCATGTGTGGCTGAAGCTCGAGCCCAATGAGCAGGGCAAGGGCTACGAATTCATCAACGGAATCGTCGGCGGCGCCGTGCCGCGCGAGTTCGTGCCCGCCATCGACAAGGGTATTCGTGAGGCGATCGATACCGGTGTGATCGCCGGCTACCCGATCGTCGATGTGAAGGTGACGGCCTTCGACGGCTCGTACCACGATGTCGACTCCAACGAAATGGCGTTCAAGATCGCCGCGTCCATGGGATTCAAGGACGGCGTGCGTAACGCCAAGCCGGTGATCCTCGAGCCGATCATGAAGGTCGAGGTCGTGACCCCGGAGGATTACTCC
>JBJTBK010000311.1:0-7496 GCA_046091245.1 Nevskiaceae bacterium
TACGGAAACTAGCGCCTCGCCCTACATGGATGATGCGGCGGCGGCGCGCCAGCCCTCGCTGGTCAATCGCAAGGTCGATCACCAATCCTTCTACCTCGAGTTCGAATGGGATGTCAGCGAGACGTTTCGCCTGATCGGCGAGGCGCGCTACATCGACGAGGACAACGAGGTCGAGGGACCGGTGACCGCCGGTAACCAAGGGCCGGGTACCGTGATCCTCTGCGGTGCCACGGGCGATTGCCGTACTGCGGCATCGATTCCCTATGCCGCGCAGCCGGGCTTGCCTGCAACCTTTGCGGGCGCCACGCAAATTCGGCGGCAGAGCTTCGCGCGTAACGATTCGTACATCACGCCGAAGGCGACGGTACAGTGGCAGCCGTCGGATGATCTGAATCTCTACGGCTCCTACTCGATCGGCAAGAAGCCGGGTGGGTTCGGTACTTTGACCATCGGCGCTTTCGGTTTGCCGAGTCGCGAGGATGTCGAGTTCGACCCGGAGCGCATCAAAGTGTACGAACTCGGTGCGAAGTGGACTTCCCCTGCGCGCAATGTGCAGTTGAGCGCGGCCGCCTTCCTGCAAGACTTCACCGACAAGCAGGTGAGCACGCAGGTGATCATCGGCAACACGCTCGGCAACCGCATCACCAACGCGGGTGGTGCCGAGTTGCAGGGTCTCGAACTGTCGGGACTGTGGCGTGCTTCGGAATACCTCACCGTGGGTTTCGGTCTCACGCACTTCCTCAAGTACGAATTCACCGATTACACGACCCTTTCGGGCGGTGCGGCGGAAATCGCCCGTACGGGAACCTGCACTCCGGTGACGACGGTGATCGCAACGGCCGGGGTCAACCAAGCTAAAACGACCTGTGCCGTGAGCCGAAACGGCAACAAGATCGAGGACACGCCTGAGACCGCAGCGGCGCTGAACCTCGGCTATCGCCGCCCGTATGGCAGCGATGGCAACTACTGGTTCGCGGATGCCGATGTGTCGTACGTGGGCGAGCGTTTTATCGAGGACGACAACACGATTTGGCTCGAGGCCTACACCAACCTCAATCTGCGGTTAGGTATGGGCGGCGAGACGTGGAGCGCCACGCTGTTCATCGACAACGCAACCGACGACGATAAGGTCAAGTCAGCGGGCACGGGCCCTGGCAATGCGTTCGCCGATGCTCGCGCCGCACCGCGCATTGGCACGGCGGGGGCATTGCCTGCGAATCTGACCAACCCCGTTGCGGCCTTTGGTCTGGCCATTCCGACGGCCGTCTTTGCCGAGATGCCGCGGCCGCGCACCATCGGCTTCAGGGTCAACTACAAGTTCTGAGGGCGCACTGGGCCCGCTGGGGCAAACGCGTGGGCTGCTCGTCGCAAGACGGGCAGCCCTTTGCGTTCGGTCGTTGCGTTTTGTCCCTGCGTTTTGTCCCTGCGTTTTGTCCCTGCCTTTAGGGTCGCGTGTTGAGGCGATGGCGAGTCACGCACGAGGTAGAAGATGACGATTACCACACGACGTGGCGCCCTTCGCCACGGCTTTGCAGCCGGCGCCGCACTGACACTCGGCGGGGGGTTGGCCGGCGAGGAGGGTGGCTTTGCCGCCGGGTGGGCCGGCGAGTTGCCGAGCGCCGCCGACGGGTTGCCGAGCCCGGCCGATGGCCTGAGGGGCGGAGGCTTGCCCGATTGGTCAGACCCTGCCGTGAACGTGCGCAACATCGTGCGAATGCAAGGGAGCCTTCGTGAGCAGGATGTTCCCTGGTGGTTCACGGGAGTGATCTTTGGCGTGCGCGGCGAAGCGGAGACACCGCGACCGCTGATGCGTTTCGAAGGCATGGAGATCTACTGGTTCAAGCACATCACCGACGGCTTTATGCTCGGCGGTCACACGGTCACGTTTTTCCGCGATTACGAGAGCGGGGAGTTTCTCCGCGAGTTTCGTAATCCCTACACAGGTCGGGTCGATCAGGTCAAACCGGCGGTGCAGGGGGGCAATCTCGGATTCAGTTACACCCCGCGCGGCATCTGGCCCGTGCGCCTCAGCGGTGAGCCACTGTCGCCGCCTGTGGAAAAACCCTTGCGTCTGCAGTGGCACGCTATGGGTAATCACGTGTGGTTGCAGCATCAGACTGTGTATCCGCCCGGCATGCCGGCCATGCACGGCCAGCGACAGACCCTGTTCGGTTCGCGTGCCGAGTTTCTCGACCCGAGAATAGACGCGATTTCGAGCAGTTTTTCCTCGACGGTGTTCCTGGGTTGGTTGAAGTGGATGGATATGAAAGACGAGCCTGGGCACGTGATTTGGCATGCCTCGGGCGTGAAGCTGCGAGATCTCGGTGAATTGCCGCGGGAGTATCGCGAGCGCGCCGAGCGCGAATATCCGGAGCGAATGAGCGCGCGTCCGAAATCCATTTGACGGTTTCCCATGCCTGTAGCAAAGTGAAGGGACTGTGGCAGGCGCACGACAGAGGCGCCGTCAACGGCACGACGACAAGTCGTTTGTTCAACTTTTGGGGGTCAATTAATGAAGAAATCCACACAGCGTGTGCGTCGCGGCGTTGCCGCGTTGACTGGCGTACTCGGCGTTGCCGTCGCCATGCCTTCGCTCGCCAATGATTCGGGTCTCGAGGAGATCGTCGTCACGGCACGCAAACGCGAGGAAAACCTGCAGAACGTATCGATGTCCATCACCGCCATCTCGGCGACGGAGATCGAGAAGCTCGGCATCGCGGACATCGATGATGTGGCGCGACTTGATGCGTCGCTCATTTACGACAAGGGCTATTCAGCCACGGACAACCGCATCTCGATTCGCGGTCTTTCGCCCACTCGCGGCCGCGTCAACGTGGCGGTGCTGGCCGATGGTATCGACACGTCGAGTGAAAGCATCTCCTTTGGTGGTGGTTCGCTGCTGGCGACCAGTCGGCTGCTCGATCTGCAGGCCGTCGAAATCGTCAAAGGCCCCCAATCTGCGCTCTACGGCCGCAGCGCCTTCGCTGGCGCCGTGCAGTACGTCACGAAAGATCCTGCGAAAGTGGCCGAAGGGAGTTTGCGAGGCTCGTACGGCGACTACGGTCGCTACGATCTGACGGGCAGCTGGAGCGGGCCGCTCAGCGACACGTTTGGTGTGCGCATGAACGCCGTGTACTGGAACCAGGACGGCATTTACAAAAATCAGGTCACGGGCCGCGAGGTCGGTGACGGTGATGGGTGGGGCATTGCCTTCACCGGCAAATGGGAGCTGAGCGAATCGAGCAGCCTGAAAATGCGCGTCGAATACGCGGACGAGCATTTTGGTCAGTTCCCGACGGCGCAGATGCCGGTGAATTCTTTTGACGCGCGTCCGACTGCGGGTTCCGACTGCTTGGTTGTGGGCAGCGGCGCGACGGTGGCTGCGGTGAGTGGCCGTTGCCCGACGGGCAGCCAGCGCGTCTACTCGCCAACGACCGTACTGCCGCCCGGGTTCGTGCTGCCGCCGGGGTCGTTCACGTACCCGGGCACGTTCTACGGCAGTAATCACGTCTACTCGTCTTTTGGGGCCGTGCCCGGCGCCAAGCAGCTCGCGGTGCGCCTCGATCCGAATCCGTTGACCGGGCAGGATTACGAGGGCAGCAACCGCGAAGTGTTGCGTGCCTCGGCGGTGTACAACGTGCAGCTTGAACACGGTACCGTGACCTCGCTCACCGGGTACACCGATGCGTATTTCAGCTTCGATGAAGACGGTGACTTCGATTCGGGGGTCGTCAATGGTGTCGATCGCGCGCTGCGTGCGGCACGGTTCGACAACGAGAACGATACCACCCAGTTCAGTCAGGAACTTCGCTACCGCTCGGACCTCGATGGTCCGTTCAACTTCATGGGTGGCGTGTTGTACTGGCAGGAAAAGGCCGCGCAAACGACGCGCTCGATCAACATCTTCTGCCTTGGGCCGGTACCCGCCAATACGTTCTTCCCGGGCCAGCCGGCGATCGGTCCGAGCTGCCAAAACCGCACGCCGAACCAGGTGCTCGGTTTGATGACGCCGATTCCGCGCTTGAACTCGCGCGAAATTCAGCACTCGTCGGCGTTTGGCTTGGTCGAGTACGACGTCAATGAGGCGTGGAAGCTGACCCTCGAGGGTCGGTATTCGGATGAAACCGAAACCATTGTTGGCGTGAACTGCTCGCCCGCGTTGACCACTCCGGGTGCGGGTCCGCCGGGCACGCCGCCGGTGCGCTGTCAGGACCCGAGCTTCCCTGGCTTCCAGGTCTTCGGTCCGTCGGTCAACTATCTTTATCCGTTCTTCAATCCCTTCGCGCCGCCGGGCACGCCGGGCAGCGGTGTCCTCCAGGCGCCGGGCGTTCCGGTGGAGCTCGAGAGCACGCACAGCTACTTCACGCCGCGTGCCACCATCGAGTTCAAACCTGCGGACGACGCGCTGATTTATTTGACGTGGGCCAAGGGCGTCAAGCCGGGCGGTAATTCCACGGTGACGGCAGGGTCGTGGCAGGACGCTGATTACGACGGCTTGTATGAGGAATTTTCGGTCCGCGACGAAAAGATCGAGGAGTACGAGCTCGGCGCGAAGATGCAGACGGCCGACGGTCGACTCCGCTTCAATCCCGCCGTGTTCTTGATCAAGTACGATGACAAGCAGGTCGGGGCCCAGTTGGTCACTCCGTCGGGTATTGCCGTGGGTCGTTTGCTGAACGCCGGCAAGGCTGAGGTTCGCGGTTTGGAGCTCGACTCGCAGTGGGCGCCCACCGACAACCTGCTGTTCTCAGTGAACTACTCCTACCTCAACACCGAGTTCACGGACTTTCCGTTCACTTCGGCCTCGGCCACAGATGCCGTGCGCGCCAACGGCTGTGGTCGCAAGACCGACACGGCGGCTAACGCGCGGCTGTGCTTCATCAATCTCAAGGGCAATGAGCTGGAACGGGCGCCGAAGCACTCGGTCGTCGGTCTCGCTCGCTGGTCGACCCCGATGGGGGATCTGATGGGATCGAGTGGCGTTCGTTTCTTTGTCGAGGGTGATGTTCAGTACCAGTCCGAGCGTTTCGTCGATTTCTACAATCGCGTGATCCTCGGCAGCTACACCATTGGCAACGTGCGGATTGGCATGACTTCGGATCGATGGGATCTGCAGTTCTTCGTCAACAACATCACCGACGATGACACCGTGCAGGGCGGTTCGTCGAACCCAGGCGATGTGGCGCAGTCGATCGCGGACCCGACCAATTTCTCGCCCGCCAACACCACGGGCTTGGCACTGCCGGATCCGCGGATCTACGGCGTGCGCTTTGGCTGGCGGTTCGGCGGTAACTGAGTTCGACCGGCACTCATTGAGCAGTCAGCGCTGCGACCTCGAAAGGGGTCGCAGCGCTCGGTCGAACCGGGGGGCTAGGCCGTGAAAAACGCGCACAAGGCGGCACGGGCCGCAGTGGTAGTGGGGGGTGTAGGTATCGCGCTCGGCGGCTGGACGCATGACGCTGCGCCCCATCTGGCGTCGACGCCGGTACAGTTTGTCGATGAAGCGGCAGCGCGCGGCGTCGCCGATCTCGCCGTGAATTCGACCGGCCCGACGTTCGGCGATTACGACAACGACGGCGATCTCGACATCTTTGTTCCGGTCGAGGATCTGGCGCCCGACCTACACGACCGGCTATTCGAGAATGACGGTCAGGGTCGCTTCAAGGACGTGGCGACCGAGCGAGGCGTGCGCAATCCGGGCAGCATGAGTCGTGGTGCCGTGTTTTGCGACCTCGACAACGATGGTGACCTGGATCTGCTCACGGCGAATATGCCGCCGGGGCAGGGGCGAGAGCGCCATGTTCCCACTACGCTGTATCGCAACCAGCGCACGGAAAGCGGCGTGGCGAATTTCGCTGACGTGACACGCGCCGCAGGGCTGATGCGACGCGGTAATGATAACGACCAAAAAATTGGCGGCGTCGGCGATACCGCTGGCGGTGTGGGCTGTGCGGACTACGACAATGATGGCGATCTCGATCTGTTCTGGAAGAACGCCGATCCCGATATCGACAATGCGCTGTTTCGAAACGAGGGTAACTGGCAGTTCGTCGATGTCACGGCGAGTGCGGGTGTCGCGCTGCAAGGCAAACTCAAGGACTCGAACGCCCAAGGCTCACCGAACTGGATCGATTTCGATGAAGACGGTCGCATGGATTTGCTGGTCACCAACGAGCGTGACAGCAAGGTCTTGTTTAGAAACTTGGGGGATGGTCGCTTCGAGGACATCACCCGCGCCCGACGTCCGCCGAACGCTTTGCCGTTCCTCAATCCCGGTAACGCGCAGGGCGCCTGTGTCGCCGATTTCGACCATGACGGTGACATGGATGTCTTCCTGCCGATGGCCGACCAAGCCGGGCGCATGATTGCCAATCGGCTGCGAGAGCGCGGCACGTTGGTATTCGAGGACATTACGGCCCGCTCAGGTGCTGGAGTCATTCGCGGGGCGCGCGGCTGCGTCGCGGCCGACTTCGATAACGACGGGCATGTCGATCTTTACCTCAACAACGGCGGGCCCTCCAACGTGTTGATCAACGATGTGATCAGCGATTTCCCACCGTTCGTGCAGTTCTATATCGCCTGGGAACCGGCTGAGAATACCTTGCTGCGGAATCGTGGCGATGCGAGTTTTGAGGATGTGACTCGCGGCTCCGGGGCGGAAAGCCTCGGTATCGGTTCGGGGGTGGGAGCGGCGGATCTCAACGACGATGGCTTTCCCGATCTGTTTGTCACCGAGCGCACCTACTATGCGATGGGCAAGCAGGTCAGCGCTCAGCCTGGCCGTAATCGACTGCTGATCAATTCTGCAAACCGAAATGGTTGGCTTAAGGTGCAGCTCGAAGGCAGCCGCAGTCCGCGAACACCGTTTGGAGCGCGAGTCACGGTGGTAGCCGGTGATCTGGTGCAGCACCAGGTGTTGCAGAGCGCACACGGCTACAACTCGACCAACGAGCCGCGGATGCTTTTTGGCGTGGGTGCACGCACCACGGTGGATCGCGTGGAGGTTCGTTGGCCTTCAGGGGTAGTGCAAATCATCGAGAAGCCTGCGTTGCGCCAGACGCTGCGAATCGTCGAAGCGGCGCCGTGAGTACGGTGCGTCCGTTGGATCGATTGATGTTGATCGATGGCGCGATGACGGCCGGTGAGGGCGGTGCTGCCGGCGACTGGATCGATTCGCACAGCCCAGCAACGCTTGAGCCACTCGGTCGCGTGCCCAACGCCACAGCAGGCGACGTCGATCGGGCCGTCGTCGCCTCGGCGCGGGCGCAGCGTGAGTGGGCAGCACTGTCGGTCTGGGCGCGTGCTTCGGCCCTGCGCAACCTGGCCGCAGCGATCCGAGCAAGGGGCGGCGAGATCCTCGAACTCGAAGCGCGCGACACCGGTAACACCCTAGCCAAGCTGCAGGCCGATGTGCAGATCGCAGCAGGGTATCTGGATTATTTTGGAGGGCTCGGCAGCGAGCTCAAGGGAGAAACCGTGCCGGCGACGGCCTCAGG
>JBJTBK010000312.1:0-17381 GCA_046091245.1 Nevskiaceae bacterium
GACATACCACGCGAGCAACGCAAGGCCGGTCGGTAAACCCCATTCACTCGCGATGACTGACGTGAGCGCCGTGGTCACGGCCTCTTCATCACCCGAGAGCGCATAGACGGTGCCGAGGGCGCCGACCGCAACTTCACGCGCCGCAAGCCCCGGGATCAAGTCTATCGCGATCTGCCAGATGAAGCCGATCGGCGCGAGCACGACTGCGAGTGCCTTGCCAACTTGCCCGGCGAAGCTGTACTCGATAGCGGCACCGGTGGCACCCACTGGCGGCGCGGGATAGGTGGAGAGAAACCACAGCAGCACCATGAGCGCGAGGATGATGCCGCCCGCGCGCGCCAGAAAGACGCGGGTTTTTTCCCAAAGGCCCAGCGCCAAATTGCGCCAGCTCGGCCATTGGTAGTCCGGCAACTCCAGCATCAATAAATGGTTGTTTTGGCCGCCGGCGATGAGCTTGGCGATCAAGGCCACGAGCAGCGCGCTCGCCACACCGGCGAAATACAGAACCAATAACACCAGGCCCTGCAGGTTGAACACACCGATGTCGCGCTGCGGTATGAACGCAGCGATCAGCAGCGCGTACACCGGCAGACGCGCCGAGCAGGTCATCAGTGGCGCGACCAGAATCGTGACGATTCGATCGCGAAGATTGGGAATCGTCCGCGTCGCCATGATTCCGGGAATCGCACAGGCGAACGACGACAACAACGGAATAAACGCTCGACCCGATAGCCCCACACTCCCCATCACGCGATCGAGCAAGTAGGCCGCGCGCGGCAAGTAACCGCTGTCCTCAAGCGCGAGAATGAAAGCGAACAGAATGACGATCTGCGGCAAGAACACGATCACGCTGCCAACGCCCGCGATCACACCGTCCGCCAACAGGCTGCGCAGAGGCCCTTCCGGCAGTGCGCCGCGTACGAGCTCCGCGAACGCGGTCACTCCGGCATCGATGAGATCCATCGGCCACGCTGCCCAACTGAACACGGCCTGGAATACCAAGAATAGTAACGTCGCCAGGATCAGCATGCCGGCGAAGGGATTCATCACAATGCGATCGGCTACCGCCACCGCCCGACTGCGCAGCGGTTCACGGTAGCCCGCGAGCTCGAGGAGCCGCGCAGCTTCGGTATGGGTTGCGGCCACCTCTGCGGCCGTAGGCTCCGGCCCACCGCTCACCGGCGGCACAGGGTGAGTGGGTACCGCGAGACGCTCGAGTTCGGCGATCAGTGCGTCAGCACCGCCACTGCGGGTAGCCACCGTTTCGATCACGGGCGCACCCAGCTCGCGGGACAAGGCCTCGCGGTCGATGGCGAAGCCGCGCCGGCGCGCCACATCACTCATATTGAGGACCATCACCATCGGCAAGCCGAGGCGACGCACCTCGAGGGCGAGGCGCAGCGACAACGGCAGGTGCGTGGCGTCAGCCACGAGCACGATGGTCTCGGGTCGCGGTTCCTGAGCCACGCGACCGAGCGCCACATCGCGCGTGATGGCCTCATCGAGCGTGGTGGGTTTCAGGCTATAGGTGCCGGGCAAGTCGAGTAGTCGATAGCGACGACCCGACGGCGCCGCGAATACACCCTCTTTTCGCTCGACAGTGACGCCCGGATAGTTCGCCACCTTTTGCCGACCGCCGGTCAGCCGATTGAAGAGCGCCGTCTTGCCGCAATTCGGCAAGCCAACGAACGCAACGCGCAGCTCCGCACTCTCGACGGTCATGTGATGACGATGCGCTCGGCTTCGTGGCGACGCAGCGCGAAAGTTGAACCGCCCACCCGAATGGCGAGCGGATCAGCCGCCGGCCACATGCTCGCAATGACTTCGATGAAGGCGCCTGGCACAAAGCCGACCTCGATCAGCCGACGCGAAATCGGATCGTCCGTGAGCACCTCGGCCACCCGCGCGCGCTCACCGACCGCAAGCGCAGTCAGTCGACGGGAGTCGCGCGGGGCATCGGGGTGGAAGGGCTCGGAGCTCATAGATGAAGTATCAGTGGGTTTTCGGCGGCGTTGCAATTGCGGCTTATTCGCATTTGCGCTTAAATAGTAATGATTCTCATTTGCGAAAACAACCACTGTGCGCCACTCTAAAGCCATTTTCCTGAGTTTTTTCAGTGTGTTGTCGCTCCCTCCGGCCTCTGCGGCGGCGACCGACGAGCTCGCCGAAATCGTCGTGCTCGGTAGTCGGGAGCGGCTTGAACGGATCGCAGGCGGTGCTCACGTGCTGACCGAAAAGGATTTGGCCGACTCGCGGGTGCTGACCGTCAACGAAGCGCTGCGCAAAGTTCCGGGCGTCTTCGCGCGGGAGGAAGAAGGGCTCGGTCTGCGCCCCAATATCGGCATCCGCGGCCTCAACCCGACGCGCTCGACCAAAGTATTGCTGCTCGAAGACGGGCTGCCGCTCGCTTTCGCACCTTATGGCGATAACGCCTCGTACTTTCATCCCTCTATCGAGCGCTTCAACCGTATCGAAGTATTGAAGAACTCGGGTCAAATCGCCTTCGGTCCGCAAACGGTGGGCGGACTCGTCAATTACATCTCAGCGGACCCACCCGAGTCCTTCTCCGGTCGACTCGCCGCGCGGGGTGGAAGTCGTGGGTATCGGGATTGGCAAGTGGCAGTGGGCGACACGCTCGCCTCAACGGGTACGGGCTGGCGACTCGACGCGACTCGTAAGCAAAGTGCCGGGTCGCGCGAAAATATTGAGCTCGATGTGACGGACGTTGGCGTGAAGCTTCGTCAGGAACTCGGCGCAGATCAGTCACTGACGCTGCGCGCGAGCCTCTATCGCGAGCGCTCGCAAGTGCCGTACTCGGGGCTCACGCTGGCGGAGTTCATCGCTAACCCACGCGCCAATGCCTTCGTCAATGATTTCTTCGACTCGCAGCGCAGGGCTGCAGCGCTTACGCACGGCTGGCAGATCACCGACGAGGTGGCATTGCGAACCTCCGTCTACGCCACCGGTTTCGATCGTGATTGGTGGCGGCAATCGAGCAGTTCGATGCAGCGACCCAACGATGCATCGGACCCCGCATGCCTCGACATGCGGAATCTCAATACCAGCTGCGGCAACGAAGGACGGCTGCGCAGCTACACGACCTTCGGCATCGAGCCGCGTCTGAGCATCGAGGGATCGGTCGGCACCTATTCACTCACGACGCTCATCGGACTACGCCATCACCGCGAACATCAGCATCGGCAACAGGTCCATGGTGATACGCCGCGGGCACGGACCGCAGGCACGGGACCGAACGGCGGACTGCGCGAGGACAATCTGCGCGAAGTCGATGCGTTGTCTGGTTTCATTGAAACCTCACTGACAGTCGATCGTTTGACCGTGACTCCGGGCGTGCGCGTAGAGTCGATCCGATACACCCGCAGCAACAAGCTGACCGATCGGTCCGGGTCTTCCTCGCTCACACAGTTCGTGCCAGGCATCGGCGTCACCTACAAGATCAATGATTCCGCGCTGCTGTTTGCCGGCGTGCATCGCGGGTTTTCACCGCCGCGCGTCGAAGACGCCATCCGCGTCGATGGCGCGGGCGTCGAGCTCGAGGCCGAGCTGTCGTGGAATCGCGAGGTGGGTCTGCGATTCGAAGCCGAGGATCGATGGCGGCTCGAAGCCTCTCTGTTCGAAATGGATTTCATCAATCAGATCGTGCCGGCGAGTCTCGCCGGCGGCAGCGGCGCAACGCTCACCAATGCGGGACGCACTTTGCACCGCGGCGCTGAGCTGGCGGCGGAGTGGCGCGACGATCGTCATGCCCTCGCACCCACGGCACGCGTGGCATGGACGTGGTTGCCGGTCGCGCGGTATGGCGGCACGCGTTACTCGGCGATCCCGGGGCACACTCAGGTCAATGTCGGTGGCAATCGCCTGCCCTACGCCGCACGCCACTCAGCAACGGTCACACTCGGACTTCGACGCGGTGCACTCTCCGCGCAACTCGAGGGCACGTGGACGGGCGCCATGTACGGCGATGACCTCAACACCGTGGCGCTCAGTGCCGATGGGCAGCGCGGACGTCTCGGCGGACACGCCATCGCCAACATCACCCTGCAGTACCATCACGACGAAGCGCTCACCGTGTACGCCAGTGCGAAGAATCTGCTCGATCGGCTGTACCTTGGTGATCTCAGTCGCGGCATCGTGGTCGGACCGCCTCGACTGCTGCACGCCGGTTTCGAATACCGCTACTGATCGGGTACCCTTGGCATCACCATGGATGGCAGCGGCGGCGACTCACCACGACAACTGAACGTGTTCAGCGAACCGCTGGCAACCTGCAGCGATGCGCCGAAGACGGGCTGGTATCGCAGTGGCTGCTGCGAGACCGACCCGACCGATCACGGCTCGCACACCGTCTGTGCCGTGATGACGGCGGAGTTTCTCGAGTTCTCAGCAAGTCGCGGCAACGATCTGTCCACACCGCGCCCCGAGTTCGGCTTCCCCGGGCTGCGACCCGGCGATCGCTGGTGCCTGTGTGCCGCTCGTTGGCAGGAGGCTTTCGTTGCCGGCCGCGCGCCGCGCGTCAATCTTCGGGCCACACATCAACGCGCGCTCGACATCGTCGCACTCGTCGATCTCAAAACGCACGCCATCGATCTTGCCTGACTCGATGCAACGCGAAGCGTATTGGCGCGGCGTGCGGGAGCTGCTGCCCGCAGCACCCGGCGTGTTTGCTTGGGGGCTCGTCACGGGTGTCGCGATGGTCAAGTCGGGCCTGTCGATCGAATACGCGCTGATCATGACCTTCCTCGCCTATGCGGGCAGCGCGCAACTGGCGGCATTGCCACTCCTCGTGACCGTGGCGCCGCTATGGGTCGTGGCGCTGACGGCGATCGCCGTCAATCTTCGCTTTGCGGTGTACAGCGCAGCGATGTTGCCGCACCTGCGACACCTCAAGCCCTCGGCGCGGCTTGGACTCGGTTACCTCATCGGTGACATCGGCTTTGCGAAGTTTTCGGCCTTGCTCGATCGTGAACCGAACTATCCCCACCGCGTGGCGTATTTTGCGGGAGGCGCGAGCTGCAACTGGGTGCTGTGGCAGGCCTCGTCGGTCGTCGGCATTCTCGCGGCCACCGCCATCCCCGTTGAATGGGGTCTCGCGCTCGCGGGCACCTTGGTTCTGATTCCGTTGTTGGTCCCGTTCTGTCGCGATCGACCCGCACTGGGGGGTGTCTGCGTGGCCTCGATCGTCGCGGTCGTGGGTCACGGCTGGCCGCTGCGGCTCGGCCTCGTCGCCGGCATTCTCGCCGGCATGCTGGCGGCACTGTCGCTCGAGCGACTCCTGCAACGGGAGCGCGCGCCATGAACGGCTCTGGACCGAGCGACGCGTACCTGTGGATCGCGATCCTGCTGATCACGCTCTCGGCGCTGCTGACCCGTTCGGGCCTGTTGGTCTGGGGCACAGGTCTGAAGTTTCGACCGCTCATCCAATCGGCGCTGCGCTACGCGCCCGCCTGTGCGCTCGCAGCAATTCTGGTGCCGGATCTGGTGTTCGTCGACCAGCAGTTCTGGCTGGCACCCGACAACCCACGATTGATCGCGGGAGTGGCAAGTTGTCTGATTTTCGCGTTTTTTCGCAGCATGATCGGTTCGTTGATCGGCGGGATGACGGTGTATTGGGTGGTGAGTTACCTGGTATGAGTTGACGACCATCCAAATTTGAAACTTATGTTGAATTATTGACATCGTGTCAATTACTGGCGTAAGGTCCGCTCCCCATGAGCTACCTCACCGAACGCCGCCTCGAAGAAAAAGAACGCCGGCGCATCGAAATTCTCGATGCCGCAGAGGCCGTCGCCTCGATCGTCGGCATCGAGGCCATGACCATGGATCAGGTGGCCAAAAAAGCCCGCCTTTCTCGCGCGCTGCTCTACGTCTACTTCGGCGATAAGTCCGATCTGCTGACAGCGATCTGCACACGCGCGCTCGAGGTGCTCGAGGCCCGCTTCAGCGCCGCGGCAGCGAGTCGTGAACTCGGCATCGACAAGGTCGAGGCCTGCGGTCGCAGCTACGTCGCCTTCGCCGCGGAGTTTCCGGTGCGCTTCGAAGCGCTCGCGCTGTTCGAGGCGCAACTGCCGAGCATCGAAGAAGATCCGGGATACATGGCCTGCCTCAAGGCGGGCGATGCGGTGCAATGCTCGTTGGTGGCAGCCATCGAAGCGGGGCAGCGCGATGGCAGCATTCGCGCCGACGCTGGTGCACCGGGCCTGATCGGTTTCACGTTGTGGGGTCTGATGCACGGCTTGATCCAGCTCGGTTCGCACAAAAGCGGGCATCTGCAACGCGACGGCATCTCGCCGCAGGAGCTGATCGAAAACGGCTTCCGCCTCGCCTTCCAGGCTTTGTCACCCGCCGGGGCTGCGCGATGACGCGCGCGCCACGTCAGACGCAGCGCTCGCTCGCCCGATTCGCGCTGTCGATCGGTTCGCTCGTGTGCCTGCCCGTCGCAGCGAACACCGCGAGCGCGGCGCAGACGTCGGCGAATCCGCCGGCATCGGTAGGCCCGACGATCGAAGCAAGTGCTGCGCTGCCGAGCAAACAGCAGCGCCCTCTCGCTTCCGTGATCGAGGAGTACGTTCGTCTCGCACGCAGCTCCAACCTCGGCCTGCAGACAGCCGCACTCGAGGTGGAGCGCAGTCAGGCTGCACTCGATGCGGCTCGCGGTCGATTCTTCCCCGAAGCCACACTCGGCGCCCGCTACACACGCTCTGAGGGCGGGCGCGAAGTCTCGCTGCCTCTCGCTGCCGCGTTCAACCCCGTCTACAGCACACTCAATGAATTGCTGCTGGCGGACGGCAAACCGGCACGCTTTGGCAGCATCAACGATCCTCGATTCTTGTTACAGCGTGAACAGGAGCAAGACACACGCCTCAGCATCCGCCAGCCTTTGTATGTGCCGGCATTGCCTGCCGCGCTGCGTGCACAGCGATCGCTACTTGAAGCTAATGAATACGCGCGCATGGCGCTCTCGCAGCGATTACAGCGCGATGTGACGACGGGGTATCTCGACTGGCTGCGGGCGAGCCGCGGAGCTGTCATCGTCGAAGCGAGCGAAACCCTCCTCGCCGAGAATCTGCGCATCACCGAATCGCTCTTCCGAAACGGCAAAGTCACCCAAGATCAGGTGCTACGTGCCAAGGCCGAGTGGCTGGCCGTCGGCCAGCACGCCACGGAGACGCGCAACGTTCGAGATCAGCTGCAAAGCTACGTGAACTTCCTCCTCAATCAGGCACTCGACACTGCCCTTGAAGACGCGGATGCCGACGTCGAAGTACAAAGCGCCACGAAAGACCTTGCTGCACTGCGGCAAGGGGCTTTGGACAATCGACCGGAAATCGGCCAAGTCGATCGCGCCGTCCGCGCGGCCGGCTCGCGCGTGGATCTCGCTCGCGCCGCGCGCAAGCCGACGCTCGCGCTGGGTATCGATGGTGGCACGCAGGGCGAGAAGTACGAGTTCGGCCGCGGCCGCAACTTCGCGACCGTGTCGCTGCTGCTCAACTGGACGTTATTCGACGGTGGCGCGCGTCGCGCCGAAGTGCGTGAAGCCCGGATCGCCGAGCAGCAGGCGCGCACGCGCCGCGAGGAAGTTGCCCAGCAAATCCAGCTCGAGGTGCAGCAGGCGCTCGACCAGCTCTACACCAGCGAAGCCTCGCTGCGCACGGCGGAAGCCCGCGCCGAGGCAGCCCGCGCTGCGTTCCGTATCGCCGGACGCAAGCGCGATGAGGGCGTGATCAGTCAAGTCGAGTTTCTCGACTCACGCACGAGCCTCACTGCTGCCGAACTTAATCTGAATTCCGTCCGCTTCGAACTGCTCGCCAGACAAGCGGAACTCGACTACGCCACCGGAGTGCCGCAACGCTAAGGCGCGGCTCACAACATGTCAGTACTCACCCGCTTCTTACTTGTCTCAGTCACCGTCTGCCTCACAGCCTGTAGCGGCGCTCCTGATGGCGCAGCCGAACGTCTACCGGGAACGCCCGTACGTGCCGCGCTCGCCACGCTCGGTCCGGCCAGTCCACTTATCGAAGCCAACGGACTCGTGGGTGCAGCCGAGGAAATGCGCCTGTCGTTCAAGACGGGCGGCGTCATCCGCCGCATCCCGGTGCAGGAAGGCAGCCGCGTGCGTCGCGGTGATGTGCTCGCCGAGCTAGAGCTGACCGAAATCAACGCCCAGGTCGAACAAGCGCGCCAAGCCGCCGAGAAAGCCGAGCGCGATCTCGACCGTGGCGAGCGACTGCATGCCGATCAGGTGATCAGTCTCGAGTCTCTGCAGAATCTTCGAACTCAAGCGGCGGTTGCGAAAGCCGCTCGTGATGCGGCGCGCTTCAACCTCGGCTACTCCTCGATCCGCGCGCCGAGCGATGGCGTGGTGCTGCGGACACTGTTCGAGGAGCGTGAGCTCGTGCCGCCCGGTCAGCCGGTCGTCATCCTCGGCAGCAGCGCGCGCGGCCACGTGGTTCGTTTGTCACTGGCCGACCGCGATATCGTGCAACTGCGACTCGGCGACCCCGCCCGCGTGACCCTGGATGCGTATCCCGGTCGCGAGCTCACGGGCGTGATCAGCGAAGTCTCCTCCGCGGCTGATCCGCGCACCGGCCTGTTCCCGGCGGAACTGCGGCTGGAACCGGCTTCTGATCTGCTGCTCGCGAGCGGTCTCGTGGCCAAAGTGCGCCTCGACCCCACTAGCGCGCGTCGCAGTCAACTGACTCACGTGCCGATCGCCGCCGTCGTTGAAGGCGATCGAGATCGCGCCAATGTGTACGTGGTCGACGGCTCTGTAGCCCGTAAGCGTGAAATCGTTGTCGCCTTCATCGAAGGTGAGCAGGTCGCACTGACGAAGGGCCTAACGCCCAACGAGCGCGTGGTGACCGAAGGCGCGCTCTATCTGCAGGACGGCGAGCGCATTCGCGTCGTCACGGAGCGCTGAGTCCCGTGTCACTGCTCGAATTTCCGATCCGTCGCTACCAGTTCACGCTGGTGGCGTTTCTCTGTCTCGTCGTCATCGGCATCTACACCTTCATTTCGGTGCCGCGCGAGGAAGACCCCTCGTTCAAGATCTCGGGTTTCGACATTACGGCGATCATGCCGGGCGCGGATCCTAAAGATCTCGAACGCTTGATCTCCAAGCCGCTCGAGGATCGCATCGCAGAGCTCGATGACATCCGCCAGCTCGAGACGGTGGTGGCCGATGGCGTGGCATTCACGATCGTCGAGTTTTATGCCTACACCGATGCCGACAAGAAATACGACGAGATCGTTCGCGAACTCAATGCACTGCGGCCCTCACTCCCCGCAGAGCTGCGTCAACTCAGCATTCGCAAGTTCAGCCCCGGTCTCGTCAACATCGTGCAGTACGCGTTGGTGTCGGAAGAGGCGCCCTATCGTGAGCTGGAAGACCACGCGCGTGATCTGAAGGATTTACTGAAGTCCGTTCCGGGGGTGCGCACCTCGGAGAGCTGGGCGTATCCGCCGCGCGAGCTTCGCGTGGAGGTGGACCTGAAACGTCTCGCTGATCTTAAGATGAGTCCGGCGCGCATCATCCAAGCGCTCGAGAGCGAGAACGCCAACATTCCGGCCGGCATCATCGACGTCGGCCCGCGCAGCTTCACCGTCAAGAGCACCGGGGCCTACGAGAACCTCGAGCAGGTACGGGACACGGTGCTCAACTCCGTGGACGGGCGCATCGTTCGCATCAGCGACGTGGCGACCGTGCGCTGGGCTGAAGGTCAATATGGCTACGTCGGCCGCTACAACGGCAAGCGCGCCGTATTCGTCACTGCGAATATGAAAGAGGGCTACAACGTCCTGGAAGTCCGCAAAGCGATTGGCGAAGAAGTCGAACGCTACCAAGACAGTCTGCCGAAGCGCATCGCACTCGATCTCGGCTTTGATCAGTCCCTAAACGTCAAAACGCGACTCAATCGGCTGTATACCGACTTCGGTATTGCGATTGCACTCGTCGCGCTCACGCTGCTGCCGCTCGGTCTGCGCGCCGCCGGCATCGTGATGATCTCGATCCCGCTGTCATTGGCTTTCGGCGTCACGGTACTTTATTTCCTTGGCTATTCCCTCAATCAGTTGTCGATTGCGGGGTTCGTCGTAGCGCTTGGCTTGCTCGTGGACGATTCCATCGTCGCGGTTGAGAACATCGCGCGGCATTTGCGCATGGGCTACGACCGTACGCGTGCCGCCATTGCCGGCACGAAACAGATTTTCATCGCCGTGCTGGGTTGCACGGCAACGCTGGTCTTCGCCTTCCTGCCGCTGATGGCGCTGCCCGGTACGGCCGGCAAGTTCATTCGCGTGCTGCCGACCGCAGTCGTCGCGACCATCATTGGCTCGCTGCTGATTGCGCTCTTCATTATTCCCTTCCTCGCCAGTCGCCTGCTCAAGGAAGAAGAGTCCGGGCACTCGAGTCGACTGCTGCAGCGGCTGATGAACGCCATCCACAACTACTATCGACCCGCCCTGCACTTCTGTCTGGAGCGACCGCGCACCACGGTCATCGCGGCCATCGGCGGATCGCTCCTGCTGTCGGCCGCGCTGATTCCGGTGTTGGGCTCGAGCCTCTTTCCGAAGGCCGACACGCCGATCTTCCTTGTACAGATCGAAACGCCGACCGGTACGAGTCTCGCCGGTACCGATCAAGCCCTGCGCTTCGTCGAGCGAGAACTCGAGTCGTTCCCCGGAGTGAAGGCTGCGTTCGCCAATCTCGGGCGCGGCAATCCGCAGATGTACTACAACCACATCCAGCGGAACGAGTCGGCCTCCTACGCCGAGGTCTTCGTCACACTGGAAGCGTATAACAGCCGGCGCACGCCGCAACTGATCGACGATCTGCGACAACGTCTGGACGGCTATCCCGGCGCGCGCATTTCGGTCAAGGAATTCCGCAACGGCCCACCCGTCACCGCACCCATCGCGGTGCGCATCGTCGGCAGCGACCTGCAGGTGCTCGATCGTCTGGCTACCGATGTCGAGAAGTTGCTCGAGGGCACACCCGGGACACGCGACGTACGCAATCCGCTGAAGTTTCCACGCACCAACATCAAGGTCGATGCCGACACCCAGAAAGCGGCGCTGCTCGGCGTGCCGGCGGTGGAGATCGATCGGGCCGTTCGCCTTGCTGTATCAGGCTTGCCAGCCGGAACGTTCAAGGACGGCGACGGCGAGCAATATCCCATCACCGTGCGTACGTCGTTCGACGGGCGCGCCACGCTCGATTCAGTGAAGAACGCGCGCGTCATCAGTGCCACAGGCGAATCACTGCCCATTTCACAAATCGCCGACATCACGCTCGATCGTGCGCCGGTGCTGATCTCGCGGTTCGATCGCGAGCGCGCCGTCACCATCAACTCCGAGGTCAAGCGCGGCGAGAACACCGGCAAGGTAACGGCCGAGGTCGTCAAACGCCTGAATGCGATGGAGTGGCCGCGCGGGTATCGTTATGTGCTCGGTGGTGACGCCGAAGCTGGAGCGGACGCCTTCGGCGGCATTGGCACGGCGATCATCGTGGCCATCTTCGGTATCTTCGCGATCCTCGTGCTCGAGTTTGGCAGCTTCCGCTCGACGCTGATCGTGCTCACCGTCGTGCCGCTTGGCATCTTCGGCGGCATGCTCATGCTGCTCGTCACCAACAACGACATCTCCTTCACGGCGAGCATCGGCTTCATCGCGCTGATCGGTATCGAGATCAAAAATTCGATTCTACTGGTGGATTTCACCAATCAACTGCGCGAAGAAGGTGTGCCGCTCGATGAGGCGATCGAACGCGCGGGCGAAATCCGCTTCCTGCCTATCCTGCTGACCTCGGCTACGGCGATCGGCGGATTGATGCCGCTCGCCTTGCAGAACAGCGGTCTGTACTCGCCCATGGCGTGGGTGATCATCGGTGGGCTCATCACCTCGACGCTGCTCGCGAGACTCGTCACCCCCGTGATGTACAAGCTCATCCCGCCCTCCGGACACGAGCCGCGCAACATCGAGCGCGGCACGCAATCCGACGCCTCAGGGGTCTTGCTGTAACCAACCGAGCGTCCGTGCGTGCAAGCTCTGCACGTACAGGCGCTCGGCCGCTTCGGTGACCGCGGTCGTCTCAGGATACTCACCGCTAGGGTCCTGCAGATCGCGCACGATCTGCCCGGCTTCAGTGAAAGCGATGACATGTCCGTACGCCGGTGGTACCGGCCAGAGCGCGCGGGGCAGACGCAGGGTCATCGCGCGTAGCCGCGGATACGGGGCCATTCGATCGATCATGGCGCTGCGCGGTTTGGTGAAACCAAGCCAGATTCGCCCATCCAGTCCACGCATCAGGTTGTCGGGAAATCCTGGCAAGTTGTCGAGCAGTACCGTCGCCTCAGCCGGCGACGATGCCGCGTTATGCGCTCCGGATGCCAGCGCGCCCGTCTCCTTTGCGCGAACGTCGAGATCCTGCGCCGCAATCGCGATGCGCCACACCCGATACCGCCCAGTTTCGACGACGAGCAGATGCTGCTCGTCCGTGGTGATCGCGAGGCCGTTGGCAAAACTGAAGCCGTGCGCGACAAGTCGGGTCGCACCGCTCTTCGGATCGAACTCGAACACGCGGCCCGTGGCCGATTGCTCGAGGATATCGAGCACGCTGGCCTCGAAGGTACCGCCCCACTCAGCGGGCGCAAACCGCGTCGAGGCGTCGCTGAAGTACACGCGACCATCGCTGGCGATGACCACCGCATCGGCATAGCGAATCGGCTCATTGCCGTAGTGCGTGACCACCGGCACCACCTGGCCTGCGCGATCGATTCGCAACAACCCGCGTAGTGCATCGGCGGCGTATAACTGCCCTTCGGCATCGAAGGCGATACCGAGTACGCGGCCACTCGTTTGCGCAAACACCTCAAGCGCCGTGCCGTCGGGATTCATGCGCAGAATACGCCCGGCTTCGACGGCGGCGTAGAGCAAACCGTCTGGGCCGATCACGACATGCTCAGGCCCGGCATTGTCTGCCAAAGAAATCTGCCGTAATCCAGCGAGCCGTTGGTTGACGGCATGCACGCCGACATAGGCTGGCATAGGTGGAGCCTGCCACGCCACGGGCTGCGCCGGCACCGGCCACAGCAGCAGGTAGGCGCACAAGCCAGCCACGACGGCCGCCACGATGAATCGCGGACGCATCATACGGCGCGGATCACCCAGCGCTCTCGAGTTCCCAGGTCACAAGCGGCGCACCGCGGCGTATCCAAAAACCGGCGCCGATCGGTCGAAACCCACGCCGCAAACGCGAGCGATACCACTCGCCGCTGCGCATGATGACGTTCGGATCAGTTCGCGATTGATCCGCGTTCTCTTGCCAGTCACGTCGCGTCAACGCGCTGAAAAACAGCACGCCGCGGCACAGCTTCGCCAGATTGCTCAAGGCTTTGGTCGCGGCGGCATCATCGAGGTACTGCAGCACATCGAAGCACACCACAAGATCGAAGGGCTGCCGCGCCTTGAAGTCGGTGATGCTGCCCTGCTGCCAGCCGTGGCGCTCGCACAGATACTCGCTGAACTCGAGCCCGACGTACGTCGCCCCCGGCAGGGCGCGCAACAACGGCGTGCGCATCAACCCGAGACCGCAACCTGCATCGAGAATGCTTCCGACCGGACAATCGATATGCCGCGTGTACGCCGCGCTCAGCTGCGCCCGCGCGGCCATCTCCCGGCGCGAAGTCACCGATGTCCGACCATCGCGATAGAAACGCCGGTAGGACTCGCGATCGAAGCGTTCGGGGGCGGCGGAGATCACACGATGCCAGCGAGTTTCTTCGCGATCGCCTCGACCTGTGCCGGATCCGCCTTCGACACCTCGGGGTACTCCGTAAAGCGCTCGGGAATCTTGATGGTTGCATCGATGCCCATTTGGTCGGAACGGAAGGCACCGAACTGCGGCGACTTTTCGCAGGAGGGGTCGAGGATCATCGGGATGCCGTCGGGCTGCACGATGGAGTCCTTCGCCGGCTGCCAGCGGGTCATCATGGCCCAGTCCACCTGCTTCAGATCGTAGGGGTCGACGTCGGGACCCACGACGATGACGTGCTTGGCCGTACGACCCCAGCGTCCCGCCGAACCCCAAACGGCGTGGATCACATACTTGCCGAAGTTCGGGTGCGGCTTGCGCCAGCCGTCCACCGACAGCTGCACCACGTAGCACATGTTCGGCGTCACGGCGACGTCATGGACTTCGGGAATCTTCTTGCGCAAATCCGATAGCACTTCGCCCTCAACCGGCAGCAGTGCGATGTAGTTGTGATCAAACGGCGGCACCATTTCCATGGTGGCGTGCCAGATCGGGTTGCGACGACGCGTGATGCATTTCACGCGCACGATCGGAAACACCTGCACACGATCGTAGTAGCCGACCGGGTTGGAGTGCCAGCCGATCGGCTCGAGTTCGTCAGTGATCACCTCGCCCTCAAGCACCCATTCGGCGCTCGCGGGAACTTCGAGATCTACCGTTTCGCAGCGCACCATCTCGACCGGCTCGCCGCGCAAGCCGCCGGCAAAAGCCGTCTCATCGACGTTGAAGGGTACGCCCGTCGCCGAGGCGAGATGCAGCGCAGGCTCGCAAACACCCGCAATGGCCACTTCCAGCCGCTTGCCCATCTGCGAGGCCTTGAAGGTGTGCCGGCCGATGTCGGAAAACGGCGGGTTCCACCAGTAGAACGCCGCGAGGTCCGTCTTCGCGCGCGATGCGGGGTACGTGCCACCTTGTGGGTGGGTCGCCTCGAGAAATTGCGTGAAGCGATACCAGCCGGTGTTGCGACCGCCCGTCTCCGGATCCTTCGAGAAGGTCATGGCGTTGGTGATGTACGCCGGACCTTCCTTGCCAAACCACACGTGCGGCAACTGCGTGTCGAGCGAGACATCATCGCCCTTGATGATGACCTCTTTGCAGGGCGCATTAGCCTTGTCGATGATCTTCGGCGCGTGCCAGCGAGCCGGGTCAGCCAGCACCTCGGAGTGATGCAGTTTGGCCTCGCGCCAGTCACGAAAGCCAATGGTCATGGCCGTGCGCTCGCGGGTGCCAAAAGGATTGAAGAGGATGGGTACATCCTTGGTGTTGATGGCATCGACGTTGTTGAGCAGCAGCGCAGGTCCGTCTTTCGCACAGACGTAGTTCATCAAGGCCTGCAGCTCGTTCGTATCGCGCCGGCCGTCGAGCGGCACGTCGATGCGCTTGAGCTGTCCTTCCTTTTCGAGCAACGCGAGAAACTCGCGCATGTCCTTGAACGCCATGAAACCCCCGGGGAAATATCGTCGAACGAACGGATAACCTGCCGAAGACTACCCCCCGCCCCGCCTGCAGACCAGACCCGCCGGGTGATTGGCAGGTCACTGACCTTAGATCGGACAGCCCATGCAGCGGGCTGCTCCCCCGCTAACGGGCGCGGCATCATCCACGGCATTGAGTTGTCGATTCCCCTTACTCGGCCACCGACAGGCCACTGCCTGGAGTACACCATGACCGCACAGCCCCGCAAAGTTGCCCTCATCACCGGATCAGCCACAGGCGTGGGTGCGGCGGCTGCCATCATGCTGGCCGAGCGTGGCTGCAACGTCGTCATCAACTACACCCGCAGCAAGACGGAAGCCGAGGACACGGCGCAGCAGTGTCGCGACAAGGGCGCAGACGTGATCGTCTTTCAGGGCGACGTAGCCAATGATGCCGCGTGTCAGGCCATAGCGCAGGCCGCGATCACGCGCTGGGATCGCATCGACTACCTCATCAACAACGCGGCCAAGACCAAGTTCAATCCCTACGAGAACCTCGACGGCCTCAATGCCGAGGACTTCCTCGCCATCTACAAGGTCAACGTGGTGGGCGCGTACCAGATGGTTCGAGCCGTGACTCCGCAGATGAAAAAGCAGGGGCGCGGCGCCATCGTCAACAATTCTTCGATCGGCGGCGTGACGGGCATCGCCTCGTCCATGGCATACGCGGCGAGCAAAGCTGCGCTCAATATGATGACGCAGTCGCTGTCGCTGGTGCTCGGCCCTGAAATCCGCATCAACGCCATTGCGCCCGGTGCAATCCAAACGCGCTGGTTGCAGGGCGGTATGACGCCCGAGCAGTATCAGGCGTTCCTCATCAATGCCGCAGCCATGGTGCCGCTGCAGACCGTGCCGACGGCCGAGCAGATCGCCGAGGCGCTGTTGTGGTTCCTTGAGGGTGCGAGCGTCGTCACGGGTGAAGTGCTGATGGTGGATGCGGGCCTGCATTGCGGTCGGCTGCCGCCGACCTCGAGCAGCAAAGCGAGCTGGGACAAAAAATAAGCATGCTGCGCCGCCGGACCGTACTCGTGGGCCTCGGCGCACTGCCGTTCGCCCCGCTGGCGGCTGAGACCATGGCGTTTGAGCGGGGCGACGTACTGGTCGGCTGTACGCTGCTCAACGACCCCGCAGATGATCATCGCGGCCGCGGTCGTATCTTGCATTACGACACCAACCTGCGCTTGCGCAACACGCTGTGGATCGAAGACACCACACACATCGTGCAAGGGCTGCGCTTTGGGCCAAAGGGCGCGCTGTGGGCCTTCGATGCTTTCGCGTACAAGGTGTTGCGCTACGATCGTAGCGGTCGGCGGCTCGCCGACTTCAAGGCACCTGCGCGCTCGTTTGCGCATGTGACCTTTGCGCCCGACGGGCGATTTTTTCTGGGCGAAAATTTCGTGGGTACAGCGTCGCGCGTACCGCTGCGCACCACGCTGCCGTTCATGCCGGGCACGCAGCGACTCGGCGACGGGCATCTGTTCGAATTCTCGGCCAACGGTCGCCTGCTGCAGGAGCATCGAACGCCGGTACACGGCGGCATGGGCGGCTTTCAAGGTCTGACGGCCAGCGCACTCGCTGCCGATGGAAAGACCTTGTTCTACACGTCGGAGTCTGGCCCAAAGATTATGCGCTGGGATGTGACTGCAAGGCGACGCCTGCCCGATCTGGTCGATGCCAGCAATACACCGGGGCGTATTTTCTTTGATGTTTCGTTCGATGCCGCCGGGCGACTGCTCGTGGTGACGGGACTCGGCGTCGATGCGCTCGATGCCACAACGGGTGCAGTGCTGCGGCGCTATCCGCTCGGGTCGTTCGGATGGGCATCGATGAGCGCGCCAATCGGCGATACCGTGTATCTCAGCAACTTCTTCTCCGGCGAGATTGTGCGGCTCGATCTGCAAAGCGGGGCTATCACCGCAAGGGCAGATACCGGGACGAAGAAATCAGCTTCGGGGGTGGCCGTAGCACCGGGCGGACCACAGACCTAAGGTGACCCGCTCAACGTAATAGAGCAATCACGGCCGTGAAGACGCCAAACAAGGTCACCATCAGACCGCCGAGTTTGACGACGAGGCGAT
>JBJTBK010000313.1:0-5775 GCA_046091245.1 Nevskiaceae bacterium
AATCTTTTGGACGAAGAGGCACGTCGGCATACGTCGGCACTCAAGGATTACGCCCCGCTTGCCGGCCGTGCCGTCAGTGCGGGCCTGAGATGGGCCTTTTGAAGGAGAACACGGCATGACCCTGCGTTGGCACCCCACCCGTCTCGTCCTGTCATTGATGCTCTTGTCGTGCATGGGCTTGGCCCATGGTCAACAACATGATCGTGACCATGATCACGACCATGCGGGCGAATCGCTTGAACAGGGTAAGCACGTGCATGGTGAGGTGGCGATCAACGTGGCGCTCGAGGGCGCCTCGCTCGCCGTCGAAGTGAATGCACCCGCGCTGCACGTGGTGGGCTTCGAGCGCGCGGCGCGCTCAGCCGAAGAGCAGCGCATCGTGAGTGAAGCGAACGTGTGGCTCAAGAGTGGTGCCAACATCGTCGGCGGACCAACGACCGCGCGCTGTCGCTTGCAGAGCGTCAACTACACACCGCCCGCTGCCACCGCCAAGCACCCGGACTATCGGGCCAGCTATCTCTATCGCTGCGAGCAACCCACATCGCTCGCTTGGGTCGAGCTGTGGGCGCTGCGACGACTGAAAGGCGTCGAGAAGGTCGAGTTCACGCTGCTCAACGGTAACGTGCAGAAACAACTCGAGTTCGGCAGCGATCCCGGTCGCATCGCCCTGCGCTGACAGGGCGAGCACGGCGCACCATCACCGCTCAGCGTGTGGGCGGCGCCGGCCAGCGCTTCGGCTAGAATCCGCTCATGGTCGACCCTGCCCCACCCGCCATCGAAGTCGAAGGCCTGCACTACGCCTGGCCCGGCAAACCGGTGCTGCTACGGATCAACCAATTCCGCGTCGCCCGTGGCGAGCGCGTGTTCCTGCGCGGACCTAGCGGCAGCGGCAAGAGCACGCTTCTCGGCCTCATCGGTGGCGTGCTCACGGCGCAGCGTGGGCACGTTCGATTGCTCGGTACAGACCTGGCCGCGCTAGGCGCCGGGGCGCGCGATCGCTTCCGAGGCGATCACCTCGGATTCATTTTCCAGATGTTCAACCTGCTGCCCTACCTCGACGTGCTCGACAACGTCGCGCTGACCACACGTTTCTCGCGCGCTCGGCGCGCCCGCATCGAAGGGGGTGACCCCCGCGCCGAAGGTCGTCGCCTGCTCACCGCCCTAGGCCTTGCTGATCCCGCGCTGCTCGCAAGCCCGGTCAACGAACTGTCCATCGGTCAGCAGCAGCGTGTAGCGGCCGCGCGTGCGTTGCTCGGTAGCCCCGAAATCCTCATCGCCGATGAGCCGACCTCGGCGCTCGATCACGATTCCCGAGAGGACTTCCTCAAGCTGGTCATGGCCGAATGCGCGCAGCGCGGCACGACGCTGCTGTTCGTCAGCCACGACACCTCGCTCGGCGGTCTGTTCGATCGCGTGGTCTCGCTCGATGAGCTGCAACGAGACGCTGCGGAGGCTGCCTGATGCTGGCCCTGCGCTCACTGCGTAACCGTCGCACCACCGCTCTACTCACCCTCAGCGCCATCGCCATCAGCGTGGCGCTGCTGCTCGGTGTGCAGAAGATGCGGACCGCGGCCCGCGATGGCTTCGCCAATACCGTCTCGGGCGTTGACCTGATCGTCGGCGCCCGCTCCGGACAACTGAACTTGCTGCTCTACTCGGTGTTTCGAGTCGGTGATGCCACGGCGAATGTCAGCTGGTCGAGCTACCAGAAAATCGCCAATCATCCCGACGTCGCTTGGACGATCCCGATTTCCCTGGGCGACTCGCACCGCGGGTTTCGCGTCATGGGGACCACCAACGATTACTTTGAGCACTATCGATTTGCCGGCGATCGGTCGATCCGCTTCGGTGCAGGCCAGCGCTTTGCCGATCTGTACGATGCCGTCATCGGCGCCGACGTAGCGCGGCAACTCGGCTACAAACTCGGCGATAAGGTGGTGATCTCCCACGGTCTAGGCAACGTGAGCTTCGCCCATCACGACGACAAACCGTTCCGCATCGCCGGCATCCTCGAACGCACGGGCACGCCCGTCGATCGTACGGTGCACGTGAGCCTCGAGGCCATCACAGCCATCCACCTCGATTGGGGCAGCGGCATGCAGGCGCAGGGCGATGGGCGCATCAGCGCCGAGCAGGCCCGCGCGCAAAACCTGACGCCCGAGTCCATTACGGCGTGCATGGTCGGCCTGCGCATGCAAGTGATGCCCGTCACCATGCAACGCGCACTCAACGAATACCGACTCGAGCCGCTGCTCGCGATCATCCCGGGCGTGGCGCTGACGCAGCTGTGGAACCTGGTCGGCATCGCGGACACCGCACTCATGATCGTCGCGGCCTTCGTCGTGCTCGCCGGATTGCTCGGCATGCTGACGGCCATTCTCACGAGCCTCAACGAGCGTAGACGCGAAATGGCCATCCTGCGTTCGGTCGGCGCCCAGCCACGGCACGTATTCTCGATGTTGATCGCCGAGGCTGGGCTATTGGCTACAGGGGGCGTGCTGGCCGGCGTCGCCCTCTGCTATGGGTTGCTGTATGCCGCAAAACCGGTGCTGGAGAGCCAGTTCGGAATCTTTCTCGATCCGGGCGGTCTCACCGGCTACGATGTCGGCTTGCTCGCCTCGATCGTGTTCGCTGCCCTGCTCATGGGTGCCGTGCCCGCTTGGCGCGCGTATCGCAACACGTTGAGCGACGGACTCACCATCAGGGTATGACATGACTCGCACTGCTTCTCGTTCCGTGTACTTCGCACTCCTGCTGCTCGGCTTCGGTGTCGCAGTGGCGCAGGGCATCACGCCCCCCAAGGTCGGCACGCCGGTTCCGGCGCAGCCCGCCAAGCCGGCTGCTGCCGGTGCGATCAAGGAAATCGACTGGGATGAACTGATTCCGCCCGACGCTCGCTCCAAATTCATGGGTGGGCCGCCGCCCGCCGCGCACGACTACCTCGGCGACGGTGGCATGGCGGCGCAGCAGGTGATGGACTTCTCCGTCAACGAATCGCTTGATGGAGTCAACCTCAAGATCCCGGGATTCATCGTGCCGCTCGACGTCGGCAAGGACGGACTCGTCACCGAGTTTTTCCTGGTGCCGTACTTCGGAGCCTGCATCCACGTGCCGCCACCGCCACCGAACCAGATCGTCTACGTGCGCATGAACAAGGGTATCGCCCTGGACTCGATCTACGAAGCCTACTGGATCACCGGTCGTATGAAAGTCTCACGCAAGGCCACGCGACTGGGCGCCTCCGCTTACCAGCTCGACGCCAGCAAGGTCGAAATCTACAAGTACTGAGGCCGGCTATGCCTACGCTGTTCGAACGGATCATCGCGCGCGAAATCCCGGGCGACATCGTCCATCAGGACGATCGAGTGACCGCGTTTCGTGACATCCACCCGCGTGCACCCGTGCATCTGCTGATCGTGCCGAACAAGGCCATCCCCACCGCGAACGATATCGACGATGCCGACGAGGCACTGGTCGGCCACATGTTCACCGTGGCCCGCGATCTCGCACGCCGCGAGGGCATTGCGGAGAATGGCTATCGACTGATCATCAACTGCAACAGCCATGGCGGTCAGGAGGTTTACCACCTGCACGTCCACCTCGTCGGTGGCGCCCCGCTTGGCCCGATGATCTGTCGCTGAGGACACCACGATGACCGACGCCGCGCGTACGCTGTATCCGTCGATCGATGCCCGCCGTTCAGGCTGGTTGCGCGTGTCGGAGCTGCATGAACTGTACTGGGAAGAGAGCGGGAACCCCGAAGGCAAGCCCGTGGTGTTCTTGCACGGCGGCCCGGGTGGCGGGACAGATGCCCGCATGCGGCGTTTCTTTGATCCTGCGCGCTATCGCATCGTGCTGTTCGATCAACGGGGCTGCGGTCGCAGCCGACCCCACGCGAGCCTCATAGACAACACGACCTGGCACTTGGTCGAAGACATCGAGCGGCTGCGCGAGCACCTTGGCATCGAGCGTTGGCAGGTGTTCGGCGGCTCCTGGGGCTCGACGCTCGCCCTCGCCTACGCTCAAACCCACCCTTCGCGGGTCACCGAACTCGTGCTCCGCGGCATTTTCCTCGTACGCCCCTGGGAATTCCGCTGGTTCTACGAAACCGCAGACGGCGCAGGCGCGCTATTCCCGGATCTCTACGAGGAATACCTGAAGCCGATCCCACCCGCCGAGCGCGGCGATCTGATGCGCGCTTACTACGCTCGCCTGACCAGCCCCGATGCCGCCGTACGCGCCGCAGCAGCACGCGCCTGGTCGATCTGGGAAGGTGCTACAAGCTATCTGCGCGTCAACACACAAGATCTCGAAAAGTTCGATGAAGGGGCGTTCGCCGAAGCCTTCGCACGCATCGAGTGCCACTACTTCATCAACGGTGGCTTCCTGCGCACACCCTCGCAGCTGCTCGACGACGTTCCGCGCATCCGCCACCTGCCCTGCACCATCGTGCAAGGGCGCTACGATGTGGTCTGCCCAATGAAAAGCGCTTGGGACCTGCATCGGGCTTGGCCGGAAGCAGACCTACGCATCGTGGTCGATGCGGGTCATTCGGCTTTCGAGCCGGGCATCATCAGCGAACTCGTCGCCGCCACCGATCGCTACGCCGCGCGCTAAGTCTCGCGGCGATGGTTCGTCACGCGCTGCGCCGCATCAATGATCCCGTGCAGCAGCAACCACGCCCGCGCATCCTCCGCATCTTCCGCAAACCAGCGGGGCGCCGAACCTAACCGGAAGCTGTAGCCCCAAGCATCCATGTCGGCCATCAGTCGCTCACGCGGCACATCGAGCCCATCGCACCACAGGATCTGCAGATAGCACACGGCGTTCTCTTCCGCGTCATCGCCACCCGCATCGCGATCGAGCCCGCTACGTCGGGCAGGGCTCATGCAGACGAAGTGCGCGGCCTCGTGCAACGCCGAGTGCAGCGGCGTGTCGTCGCGGAAAAAAAGCGTTGTGCCCTGCAGCCCAGCCTCGCTCTCGCCCCAATACGTGCCCGGAATCGCTCCCTGACTCGGCACCGATTGCAGCTGCAACCCATAAGGATCGAGGCACTCTGCGAGTCGAGCCCGTAGCTGCTCGTCTTCCCCGAGGACAATCACCGCTCAGCGCACGCTCGACAGACGCGCCAACACGATGCCCGCGAGCTCCCGCGCCAACACCTCGCGCAGCAACTCGCGCTCGCGATCCTTGGCGAGGGCTGCCGTCTCATCGAAACTGAAATCGCGAGACACCGACACTTCCTCGGCGTCGATCCGCGTCTGACCCGCGAGCAAAAGCGAATAACGCACGACGTAGGTGATCTCATACTCCCGCGGCACGTTGCGCGCGGAGACCGACGCGACCCGCTCTAGCAACTCGTCGCGCTCGATGCGCAGCACCGCTCCACCCTCTGCTGCAGCGACACCCGCACCACGCAGCTCGCTCTCGAGAGCCTGCTCAAAATCGGTCTGTGTGTCGGCAGTCTGCACACGCAAGGAGACCAGCACGGGCGGCAAGGACGTCGAACCTTGCAGCTGGAAACCACACCCGGCGGCCAGCAGCAGCACCAGCGGCAGCAGCAGGAGCAGCAGACGATGCATCACACCACCACGTTGACGAGCTTGCGCGGCACGACGATGATTTTCTTGGGTACCGCTTCGCCGACAAACCGCCGTACCGACTCTTCGGCGAGCGCGGCGGCCTTGATCGAAGCCTCATCGGCATCGATCGCCACTTCGATCTCCCCGCGTAACTTGCCGTTGACCTGCACCACGAGCTTGATGGTATCGCGGG